>JBBAVQ010000140.1:0-8266 GCA_040397625.1 Pirellulales bacterium
GAGCGCCTCCATGGCCCGGCCCCCGGTGCCGGTGGCGTGGAACACGAGCACCTCGTAGCCGGCCTGCTCAAGGAGGGGAATCGCCGCCTCGATGCACTTGGTCGTGTTGCCGAACATGCTGGCCACGATGAGCGGCTTGTCGTCGCCCGCCGCTCCGTCGGCCTCGACCATGCCGCAGATCGCACCCGCCGCCCGGGAGAGGATCGTCCGCGAGATCCGGTTGAGGCCCTGCACGTCGACCACGGCGGGCATCATGGCGATGTCGCTCGTGCCCACGTAGTGGGCGGTGTTGCCGCTGGCCAGCGTGGAGACGATGAGCTTGGGGAAGCCGATCGGCAGCGGCCGCATCGCCGCCGACGCGATCGCCGTGCCGCCGCCGCCCCCGAGCGCGATCACGCCCTGGATCTTTCCATCTGCTACCAGTCGCTCGAGGAGCCGTGGTGCCGCCTCAGCCATCGCCGAGACGCACTCGCCCCGGTCGCCCCGGGCCGCGATTGCCGCCAGGTCGATGCCGCCGGCCGCTGCCACCGCGGCCCGGGTGACGTCGGGCGTCACGGCCGGTTCGGCTCCGGTGCCGACGTCGATCAGGAGTGTCTGGTGGCCGCGGCCGCGAATCCGCTCCGCGACGAAGGCGTGCTCACGGCCCTTCGTGTCGAGCGTGCCGAGGACGGCGATCGTGGCCATGCGACGCCCTCCGGCAGGTCACTTCCGCTTGCCGAGCGGGATGTTCTTGAACTGCCGGGCCAGTTCGGGGAGCGACCGCTCGAAGGCCAGCCGCTCCAGGCTTGAAGCACCCACGAACCCGACCACATCGGTGTGCTCGTTGATGTAGGCCGCGTCGTCCGGCGTGCAGATCGGGCCGCCGTGCGAGAGGCAGATCACGTCGCCTCGCTCATCGAGCGCCGCGCGGGCGATGGCCTGCACGCGGGCCGCCGCCTCGTCGAGCGAGCAGGTGGCGCTGGTCACTCCGATGGAGCCGCCGACCGTCGTACCCACGTGGGCGATGACCACGTCGGCCCCGGCCCGCGTCATCTCCCGGGCCTCGTCGGGCGTGGCGACGTAGACGATCGTGAACAGGTCCATTCGCCGGGCGAGGCCGATCATCTCGACCTCCTTGGCGAAGCTCATCCCCGTTTCTTCGAGGATCGCGCGGAACTGGCCGTCGATGATGCAGTGCGTGGGGAAGTTGTTGACGCCGGAGAAGCCCATCTCCTTGACGCGGCCGAGCCAGTGCCACATCCGGCGCCTGGGGTCTGAGCCGTGGACGCCGCAGATCACCGGCACCTCATCGACGACGGGCAGCACCTCGAACTCGCCGATCTCCATGGCCACGGCGTTGGCGTCGCCGTAGGCCATCAGGCCGGCCGTCGAGCCGTGGCCCGCCATGCGGAACCGCCCCGAGTTGTAGATGATGATCAGGTCGACGCCCCCCTTCTCGAGGAACTTGGCGCTGATCCCGGTGCCGGCCCCGGCGGCGATGATCGGCTTCCCGGCTTGGAGCGTGCCGCGCAGCCGGTCGAGCACCTCGGCTCGGGTGTAGGGATTGCCTCGGCCAGTCCAGGGATTCGGCATGGTGCATTCTCGACGTGGAGAGCCAGGCCCTAGCCGTCGTTGTATCACCGACCGCAAGGCTCTACGAGCGACCATAAACCGCGATCGGCCGCTCCGCCATGATCGAAATCCACATCGAGCGTGCGCGAAAGAGCGTCGGCCGCAGTCGGGTGCGGCCGCTACTCGGCTTCCGCCGTGGAGAGATCGAAGGCGAAGTGGTTCCACCACCATCCGTTCGCATGCGCCTCGAGCACCGAAGCGGCGTTGTAGCGTGGAGGGATGTACTGTTCCTGGCGAGGCATGCCCGGCGTCAGTTCGACGCCTCCCTGCTGCGGGCGAGTCGCCACGATCTGAACACGGTACCGTCCTCGCGGGATGCGGAGACGGAATCGGCCAGCCTCAATCCGGGAGCCCTGGGGCGTGGAGGTGCCCTCGCTGGGGTGGAACGAGATCGCACCCGACGCCACGGGCTCGCCATCGCAGCGCACGAAGCCTTTCGCGGTGATCAGGCCCTTGCTGGAGCATCCGGCAAACAGCAGGGCAATCGCCGCCCACCACCGCACGCCTGCGCAGGCACTACTCAAGCCCATTTGCACTCTCGGCTCCGTTGCGACTGCCTGCCGCCTGCCAGGCGGCACCATCCACCTGGTCATTCACGAAGCGGACCGCGCCGTCAGCCAGCACCACGTTCACGCCGCCGGGATGGTGGCTGCGGGCCGAGATCACGTGGTTGGCGCCGCTCCCGCCCACGCACGGTGCCCGCGGCAAGACATTGGTGCAGTAGGGCAACTGATCGGAGATCGTCGTGTTGGGCGGATAGAGCGTGCTGAAGCTGCAACCGCCGTGCAAGTTGTTGTGGTATCGCCCGCGAATGTCGATGGCGGCGAGGCCGCCGCCGATGGCCTCGGGAATGAGCATGATCTCACCGCCGGCCAGCGTCTTCGAGAGCCCGTCGCTGACATCCTTGAGCCTCACCGCCGACAGCGGGAAGGACACGCCGTCGAGTTGGGCCGAGTTCTCGGCCGTCGTGCCGAACGACTTGCTCCCGGCACAAAGCAGGTAGTTGCCGTGGAATCCCTGGTCGTTGGTCGACCCCGCGCCGTCCTGGCTGTTGAGTTTCGGATTCGTCGCGTCCGAGGCGCACATGAAGCCGGGCACTGCCGTCGTCTTTCCGGGCAGGGCCGCGTAGGAAAGCGTCGATCCGTCGCTCGGACTGCTCTGCCACTTCGAGCTCTGGTAGTGCGCCCATTGCATGTCATAGAGGACCGGCTCACCCGCAAAGCCGAGGACGTAGACGAACCACGACCACCGCCGGTTGGCATACTCGACACCGTTGACGGTCGGTCCGGTATTGTCGAGCGCGGTCTGCGCCCCCATGGGAAACACCTGCTTGGCGCTCACATGATTCTGGAGGGCGAGCCCGAGCTGTTTGAGGTTGTTCGCGCAGCTCGTCCGGCGGGCCGACTCCCGGGCCGACTGCACCGCCGGCAGCAGGAGCCCGATGAGCACCGCGATGATGGCGATCACGGCGAGCAGTTCGACGAGCGTAAAGCCGCCGCGGCGAAGTGAGGTCGTCATGGGTTCTGGAAGCCACCCCCAACCAAATCTTTATGGTACGCGAGCCGTGGGCCAAATCCATGACCGAAATCCGCTCGCTGCTGACTGAAATCCCACGTGGGTCGCTGCGCCTCCCGGTCGTCGCGCGGGACTCGGTGGCTTCGCTTAGACTCGCCTCGCGGAGCGGACTATGAGCGAGATCCACCTTGACCTGACCGAGACCACGATCGACGGATCGGGGAGCCGGCTGTGGTCGTTGAGTCGCGATGATTTCGCGGAACTGGCGATGCACCGGATCAAGCGGCTCGGTCTTGCCGATGCGGCCCCGCCCTACTGCCGGGTGCGGGTGCGGCCGACCGGTAGCTTTGTGATGGTCTGCTTCGGGGGGCGGGGCCGGGTGCTGCTCGACGGCCGGTGGCAGAGCAGCCGTGCTGGGGTCGCCTGCCTGGCACCCCCGCGGGTGGTCAATGCCTTCCAGGCCGTGCCGGGAGCGCGGTGGCGGTTTGCCTGGATTCGCTACGACGAACCCGAGCACGTCCGCCCCCTGGTCTCGGCGGCGTCGCCGGTGCGGGTGCGGTGCGACGCGGAATCGCTGTGGAGGATCGTGTCGGGCCTGCGGGCCCAGTGGGAGAGCGCCCGCGATCCGAGACTCCTGCACCACTGGATCGAACTGGCCCACGGCGAGGCGAAGCGGATCGCGCAGCCCTGGCGGGTGGACGAGCGGCTGTGGGCCATCTGGGATGACGTCGGCCGCGATCTGGCGACCGACTGGACGCTCGAAGCGCTGGCAAAGCGTTTCTGCGCGAGCAAGGAGCAGTTTCGCCGGGTGTGCCTCCGGGAACTGGGCCGGAGCCCGATGCAGCACCTGGCGTCGCTTCGGATCGAGCGAGCCCAGCACCTGCTTGCCAGCACGGATGACAAGGTGGAGTCGATCGCCCGGCAGGTCGGCTTCGAGGATGCGTCGGTCTTCTCACGCGCTTTCAAGCGGTGGGTCGGCCTCAGCCCGAAGAGCTACCGGGAGTGACTGACTCGTGACGTGCCATCATCTCAAGAGCCGCCCTGTCGGCATAACTCCACGGATGCAGTGAGGTTCCATGTATTTCAACTGTCCATCGTGCAAGCTGGGCCTTTCGGTCTCGGATGAGCACGCCGGAAAGTCGGCACGCTGCCCCAGTTGCGGCAATCGTGTCACCGTGCCGAGCCTCGAGAAGGCAGCCGCTGCCGGCGACGCCGCGACGAAGGCGACGGCCGGCTCGGGAGAGCGGCCGGCGGATCGCGGCGCTGCAATCAAACACCGGACGGGCTGGCAGGAGCAGGACCCGGCCAACCCGAACCTCTGGATATCGCTCGGGCTGGGCATCGCGATCAATGTCGGAATCCTGTTGCTCGGTCTCGCACTCCGTGGCACCTACATCTACACGATCCTCTTCGAACGCGGCTGGGTGAACTTCGCCGAGACGTTCGTGTTTTCCTGGGGAATGGCGATCATTCTCCTCAAGTTCAAGAAACTCACCCACCAGCGGAACGCGCTGCTGCTCGACGTCTTGCCGCAGCGACTTGGCCGCGAGATCAACACCGGGAACGTCGGGAAGTTCATCGACCACGTCTACACGCTGCCGATCCGGCTGCGGGACAGCCTGATGGTGAATCGCATCCGCAAGGGGCTGGAGCTGTTCGAAGTCCGCCCCAGCAACGCGGACGTGGCGCACATGATGTCGACCCAGTCCGACATCGATTCGATCCGCATCGCCGGCAGCTACTCGCTGATCAAGGTGTTCATCTGGGCGATCCCCATCCTCGGCTTCGTGGGCACGGTGCTCGGCTTGTCCTCGGCGATCGGCAATTTTTCCGGCGTCATGGGGGGGGCGAAGGATATCGACGCGCTGATGGGATCGCTGGGGGGCGTGACGAGCGGACTTGGCACGTCGTTCGACACGACCCTGCTCGGGCTCATTTACTCGATCCTGCTCAGCTTCCCGATGAGCGCCCTGCAGAAGGGGGAGGACGACAGCCTCAATACGATCGATGCCTACTGCAACGAGACCCTCCTGCCGCGGCTCAACGATGATGGGGGGCATGCCGGCAGCCAGTCGCACCCGGACGTCGCCAAGGCGATGGATCGGCTCGTGGAGCGGGTTCTCAAGGCGCAGACGCAACTCGTCGCCGACCTCAAGGACGTGGCCGGGCTCGTCTCGCGCCAGGTCACCTCGCTGGAGGAACGGGCCAAGTCGCAGTCCGACGCCATGGTGACGACGTTCACGGGCCAGACCGAAGCGATGGTCAAAGCCTTCACTGAGAGCATGCAGGCCCTGCAGCGCACGACCGGCGACACGATCGCCGACAACGTCAGCAGCGTGACCGCGCACGTGGCGGCCATCGACCGCGGTCTGAACTCGCTGAACGGGATTCTCGAAGCGGTGGGCGAGAAGCAGGTTCGCGTCGAGTTGAAACCCCGCTCCGTCTGGCAAAGGCTGTTGGGCAGGTGATCGCATGGCACGAGCCCGTCCCACCGCTCCGAGCGTTTCACTTTTTCCGTTCATGAGCATCCTCGCGTGCCTCGTCGGCACGATCGTGGTGATGATCTGCGTCTTGTCGCTGGTCCAGGCTCAGCACATGGGAGGCCGGCCCCCGCAGGAGGTCCGCGACGCGACCGATTACGTCAAGGCGAAGGAGGAGGTCGCCCGGATCGAGGAGGAACTCGGGAGACTCGACGAGCAGCGGACGTTGGGCGCCGCGGACGCCACCGTGGTGATTCAGCAGGACCGGGAACTCGACGAGCGGATCGCGCGGCTCCGGATGCAGGCCGAGGCGGCCAAGGCCGGCGAGCAGACGAATCGCGATCTGCAGCGGGAGCTCGAACTGGCGACCCTGCAGCTCTCGCAGATGGCGAAAGAAAAGCCGACCTATGCCAGCGAGATCGAGAAGATCAAGCAGGAACTCGCCTCCCGGCAGAAGTCACCGGACGAACTGGCTGCCCCGATCGTGGTCAAGCCCGGCGGCACGGGCCGAGCCGCCGGCAGGAATCTGTTCTTCGTCGAGGCGGCGGCAGGCGCCCTCACGCTCTTCGTCTCGAAGACAGAGAAGAGCAGGATCACCGCCGGGTCGGTGGGAAAGGACGTGGACTACGACGCCTTCCTTGAGCGGGTTGCCAAGACGCAGGGTTCGACGCTCGTGTTCCTGGTTCGTGACGATGGCTGGGATGCCTACGTCCGCGGGGCGGGTTGGGCCGAAGGGAAGTTCAGCATCCGCACCGGCAAGCTGCCGATGCCCGGAAAGGGTCCGATCGACCTGTCGTCCTTCGAGGAGTTCATGGCGCCATGAGAAAGGGACTGGGCGACTCGAGCCTCGATGATGCCGTGAACATGGACGTCATGATGGACAACATGACGGACGTGGTGGGCACGCTGCTGATGGTCCTCATCATCGTGCAGCTCCAGGTCAACAACACGATCAACAACATCCAGTCCAGCCTGCCGCAGGTGACGGCAGAGGAGGCACAGGAGGCTCGGCAGCGGTCGGAGGAGATGCGGGAGGCGCTCGAGACGAAGCGGCAGGAGATCGCATCCGCCACGCCGGCCTCCGAGGAGCTGAAGCAGCAAGTCGAGCAGAAGCGGGCCGACCTCAACCGTTTCGAGGCTGTCAGCCAGGAGAACGGTGAAACCCTGATGGCGTTGGAGAAGGTGCGGCTGGAGCTCGAGGCGAAACGGAAGGAACTGGATGCGGAGAAAGCAGCCGTGGCGGCGCTGCTGGAGGAGCGGGAGCGGCTGAAGGCCCTGCTCGACGACACTCCGGTCGCAGAGCCCGAGCCAGCCAAGACGGTCAGCATTCCCCGGGCTCGCGAAGTGCCACCAGGCGCGAGATACGTGCACGTGATGTGCACGCGTGGCGGCGTGTACGGGTGTGATCTCGAAGCCCTCGAAGGCCTCGTGATGAAGTCGTTCGAGCCCGCGAGTTCCAAACTGCTCCGGGAGATCACCAAGAATCCCGAGGGCAAGGAGCTCGCCGTCTTCGACCACGACAAGACCATCGAATTTCTCAACGAGAAGGAGCTTGGGAACAAGCAGTTCGAGCTGAAGTTTCCCATGATCAAGACGATGGACGTGGTGCGCATGGAGGCATACCCGAAGCAGGATGGGGCCGATGATCCGTCCAAGCCCGGTACGAACTACACCAGGCTTTTGTCGCAGGTGAAGCGGGGGGGAGACGCGGTGGTCTGGTTCCACGTGCTGCCAGATGCCTTCGACACCTACCTCGAGGCCCGGGCGATGTGCGACAGGATCGGCGCTCCCGCGGGCTGGGAGGTGTTCACCATGCCGATGTTTCTCAAGGACATCCCCGGGATCAGGCTCAACCGCCTCGAGGAACCCCCGCCGCCGCCACCTCCTCCGCCGCCACCGCCGCCCGGCGAGCCGGTTGACGTGGTGATTCCGCCGCCCAAGCTGAGGCTCGACTGAGCGAACCGGTTCACCGGCCGCCGGTCAAGCCGCCGGTCAACCGGACTCCGCTTCGACGACTCGTGCACGGACCGTCCGGCGTTGGCCCATGTCTCGTCCGCGGAGCTGTGACCGGCGATGAGTGGTCGATGCGGCTCAGTCCAACGGCCTGTGCGGCACCGCGGGCTCCGGTTGCGACCGATTCAGTCAGCCAACCAATCAGCCAACCCCGCAGGCCCTCATGATCTCCAGGACGAGGATGATCGCCACGCCCATCAGGCTTTCGCCGGCGATCAGCCCGCTCGACAGCGGCACCGTGTAGGTCTCGGCGTCCTTGGGCCGGACGCGGGCGAAGAGCCACGCGAGCAGCGCGCCGGCGAACATAGCGAACGAGTTGAAGGCCGGGATCACGCCGGCGATGCCGAGGCCAGTCGTCGAGGGGAGCCAGGGCCGCCACTTCTTCGGCCCGAGTTCCTCGAGCAGCGTGAGCACGATGCCCAGGACTGCGCCGACGGCGATGGCCGCGAGCGCACCCTCCGGCAGAGCGTCGATTCCCTCGGCCAGCAGTTCCGCCACGCCGGCCCAGACCTTCGCGGATGGGGCGGGGAGCGCCTCGGAACCAAGCCTTGTGGGATCCCGCTGGACGACGAAGAGATACGCCGGCACCGACACGATCGTGCCGGCGATCACGCCGAAGAGCTGCGAGATCGTCTGCTTGCGGGGAT
>JBBAVQ010000141.1:0-8245 GCA_040397625.1 Pirellulales bacterium
GAAACCAACGTGCCCGTCGCCGTACCCTGGCGGGCGGCGGCTCTGCATCCACCCGATGCCGAGGCGCTCGGCGGCTTGCTCCGCGAGTTTGGGTTCCGCAGCCTGCTCGGCCGAGTGGTGAAGGGGGGCGGAGCGCCGGCGCCGGAGATCCGCGCGGCCGCCGCCGCTCCCGCACCGCGGAAGGCCGGACCGCGCACGCTCTTCGACATGGAGGGCGACGAAGCGGCTCCCGCCGCGACTCTGGCCGCGAGGGAGCAGCGGATCGAGGCGCTGGTCGAGCAGCCTGGAGATGCCGCCGGCATCTCGGCGGCCGTCGTGGGGCTGCGGGCCGCGGGACCGCTTGCGATCTGCGTCGTGCCCCCCGCCGAGGCGACGCTCCTCGCCCGGCCCGTCGGGGTGGTGGTCGCGGCTGCCACGCAGGCCGTCTGGTTCACCGCCGAATCGCTGGCGTCGCATGCCGACCTGCGGCTGCTGCTTGCCGACCCGGCCGTCCCCAAACGCGGCCACGACCTCAAGCGGCAGGACGTCGCCCTGCGGACGCTCGGCATCCTGCTCGACGGTGTCGCGTTTGACACGCTGCTCGCCGCCTATCTCCTCGAAGCCGGTGAGCGGAATCTGGGGCTCACGGAGACCGCCATTCGCCACGGTGTGGAGGGGGTCGATGCCGCCGCCGCGGGTGCCATCGACCGTCCGAGCGATGCCGCGACCGCCGCCGCGCACTGCCGGCTGGTTCACGCGCTGGTCGCCCAGCTGCCTTCAGCGCTTGCGTCGGACCATCTCGACGTGTTGTTCGCGACGGTGGAGATGCCGCTGGCCCGCGTGCTCGCCGCCATGGAGTGCCGGGGCGTGCGGGTTGACACGGCGAAGCTCGCCGCGCTCTCCGCCGACTACGCGGCCCGACTCGCGATGCTGGAACGCGAGATCCACGAGTTGGCCGGCCGCGACTTCGCCATCGCCTCGCCGATCCAGCTGCGGGGCGTGCTCTTCGACGAACTCGGCCTGCCGGTGGTGAAGCGGGGCAAGACCGGGCCGAGCACCGACGCCGAGGTTTTGGAGCAGCTGGCGCCGCTCCATCCTCTGCCGGCGAAACTCCTGGAGCATCGCAAGTACACCAAGCTCAAGAGCACTTACGTCGATGCCCTGCCCGCGCTCGTCGATCCTGCGACCGGTCGCGTGCACACGACGTTCAACCAGACGGTGACGGCGACTGGAAGGCTCAGCTCCAGCGACCCGAACCTGCAGAACATTCCGACCCGGACGGCCGAAGGGCAGGAGATCCGCGCCGCCTTCCTGCCGGGGGAGCCGGACTGGCAATTCGTGGCCGCCGACTACTCGCAGATCGAACTCAGGATCCTCGCCCACCTGTCCGGCGATGCGGCGATGCGGGCCGCCTTCGCCGCCGGCGAGGATATCCACGCGCGGACCGCGGCGGCTGTCTGTGGCGTTCCGCCGTCCGACGTCACGTCGGCGATGCGGCGAATCGCCAAGGCGGTGAACTTCGGCATTCTCTACGGGCAGTCGGCGTTCGGACTCGCCAAGGCACTGGGGATATCGCAGGCCGATGCCGCGGAGTTCATCGCCGGCTACTTCCGTGCCTTCGCCGGAGCGGCGGCCTTCATGGACGACGTGCTCGATCGCTGTCGCCGCGACGGACACGTGACCACCATGCTCGGTCGACGCCGGGCGATCGCGGGCGTGCGGGAGCGGGCGAAGCGGCGCAGCGCCACCGGCGTGATGGCGCTCACTCTGCCCGAGCGGGAGGCGGTCAACACGGTGGTGCAGGGATCGGCAGCCGACCTGATCAAGATCGCGATGCTGCGGGTTGACGCCCGGCTCCGCGCGGAGGGTCGTCGGGCGGCCCTCGTGCTCCAGATCCACGACGAACTGCTCCTGGAGTCGCCGCCCGACGAACTGCCCGACATCGAGCGGCTCGTCGCCGAGGAGATGCGGGGAGCGATGACGCTCGAGGTGCCGATCGAGGTGTCGGTGCAGTCCGGAGCCACCTGGGCGGAGTGCGAATGAGATGATGATCATCGGGTTGGTCGGCCGGATCGGGGCGGGGAAGTCGACGGTGGCACGGCGGTTTGCGGAGCACGGGGCGACCGTCGTCGATGCCGACCGCCATGCCCACGAGACGCTCCAGGATCCGCAGGTGATCGCCGAGGTGGCCAGGTGCCTCGGGCCCGGCGTGATCGACGCCAGTGGCCGGGTCGACCGGTCCGCCGTGGCCGGGCGTGTATTCGGCACCACCGCGGAGCACGACGCCGCCCGCGCGGCGCTCGAGGCGATCGTGCATCCCCGTGTGCGGCGGCGGCTGGAGGCGGTTCTCGCCAACGAGGCTGCGCGAAACCTCCCAGGCGGTCGCGAGCCGTCGGTCGTCCTCGATGTGCCGCTCCTCGTGCAGGCCGGCTGGGACGACCTCTGCACCCACCTCGTGGTCGTGGAGTGTGAGGATGCTGTGAGGCACTTACGGCTGGCGGCGAGGGGGTGGTCAGCCGAGCAGATCGCCGCCCGGGATCGCGCCTGGGAGCGGGCGTTCCACCCCCCGCCGGCAGGCCCAACCACGTGGAGCGTGGATGCCTCGGGGGATCCGGCTTATACTTCCGCACAAGTCGATCGGATCTGGCAGGCGATTCGCGGGCGTTGAGCCCGAGGGATCCCTGCCAGTGCCGGTCGTCTCCCGCCTTGGGGTTTCCTGTTCGTCTGTTCGGTCGCCACTGGCCCGCGTTCCTGCGCGGTCGTGTGGTCCGGGCCGCGATCCTCCTCGTCACATCTCCCGTTCCCTCCCTTCCGCTATCAGGCCGACACATCCGCTCGTCCCCGCGCGGCCGCGGCTTCCGGTGCACCATGCCCAACACCACTGAATCGCTGTCCGACGACGCCGGGCGGGAGCCGCTCTCGATCGCCGAGGAGATCGCCGCCGAGGTCAAGGAAGGGCTCGATGTCACCAGCCACTACGAGGCCCTCAAGAAGGGCGACTCGTTCATCGCAGAACTCCAGAAGCTCTCGATGCAGGAACTGGTGGAACTGTCCCGCAAGGAGAACATCGGCGACGTTTCCGGGGCCAAGCGGCAGGACCTCGTATTCCGGATCCTCAAGGAGCGGATCAAGCTCAATGGCCTGATGTTCGGCGAGGGCACGCTCGAGATCCTGCCCGACGGGTTTGGCTTCTTGAGGAGCGCCGACGCCCACTACCTCTCCTGCCCCGACGACATCTACGTGTCGCCGAGCCAGATCCGCCGCTTCGGCCTCCGCAACGGCATGAGCGTGGCCGGCCAGATTCGGCCGCCCAAGGAGAGCGAGCGCTACTTCGCGCTGCTGCGCGTCGAGGCGATCAATGGCGAGGATCCCGCCAAGCTCTCGACACGGGTATTCTTCGATGAGCTCACGCCGCTGCATCCCGACGAGCGGATCGTGATGGAGACGACCGCCGAAGAGATTTCCACCCGCGTGGTCGACCTGATCGTGCCGATCGGCTTCGGCCAACGCGGCCTGATCGTCAGCCCGCCGCGTGCCGGCAAGACGATTCTCCTGCAGAAGATGGCCAAGGCGGTGCTCGTCAACTACCCCGAGGCCTACGTCTTCATGCTGCTCATCGATGAGCGGCCGGAAGAGGTCACCGACATGGAACGGCAGGTGAAGGGTCCGTCGTGCGAGGTGATCAGCTCCACGTTCGACGAAAACTCCAGCCGCCACATTCAGGTTGCCGACATGGTGATCGAGAAGGCCAAGCGGCTCGTGGAGTATGGCCGCGACGTGGTGATCTTCCTCGACTCGATCACCCGGCTCGCCCGGGCCTGGAACTCCGAGGTGCCCAACTCGGGCAAGATCCTCTCCGGCGGCGTCGACTCGGGCGCCCTCCAGCGGCCGAAGCGATTCTTCGGCAGTGCCCGCAAGGTGGAGCAGGGGGGCTCGCTGACGATCATCGCCACGGCGCTGGTCGATACCGGCAGCCGGATGGACGACGTGATCTTCGAGGAGTTCAAGGGCACCGGCAACCTCGAGATCGTGCTCGATCGGCGGCTCGTGGACAAACGGATCTATCCCGCCATCGACATCAACCGCTCGGGCACCCGGCGCGAGGAGATGCTCCTCGAGCCCGACGAGTATCGCCGGATCTGTGTGCTCCGCCGCGTGCTCGGCGAGATGAACCCCACCGACGCCATGGAGCTTCTCGCCAACCGGCTGGCCAAGACGAAGTCGAACAGCGAGTTTCTGATGAGCCTCAAGTCGTGAGCGGACGAGGAGCACCGGCATGAGTGGCACCTCCACACCCACGGTCTTCGACGGCACGTCCGCCGCGGTGCCTCACGGGACGCGGATCGCCATTGCCGTGGCCCGCTGGAACGAGTCGATCACGCGTCGGCTGCTGGCAGGCGCCCTGCACCGCTTCGGGGCGGCCGGGATCACCGCCGGCGCGGTCGATGTCGCCTGGGTGCCGGGCTCGTTCGAGCTGCCGCTCGCCGCCGATAGGCTCGCGGCCACGGGCTGCTATGCGGCGGTGCTCTGCCTGGGGGCGATCATCAAGGGCGACACGTCGCACGACCATCACATCGCCACCGCCGCCGCCGCCGGAATCGAGGCGGCCGGCCGCCACCACGGCCTGCCGGTGATCTTCGGGGTGCTCACCTGCGACACGCTTGCCCAGGCGATGGTGCGTGCCGGCGGTGACGCGGCCGATGGCTTCGCCGGCAACAAGGGAGCCGAGTGCGCCGCAGCGGCGATTGAGATGGCAGGCCTCCTTGAGGCGATTCGGCGCGGAGGGGCCGCATGAGCCGCCGCAGTCGTGCCCGCGAGGTGGCCCTGCAGTCGCTCTACCAGGGCGAGCTCAACGCCATCGATCCCCGCGATCGCGCCCGCTTCCACAAGGGGCGGCTGAAGTCGGCGGAGCTCGTCGCCTTCGCCGACACGCTCGTCGACGGGGTCCGCGACCACCAGGTGGAGATCGACGCCCTCCTCGACGCCCGGAGCACCAACTGGCGGCTGTCGCGGATGGCGGCCACCGACCGGGCCGTGCTGCGGATCGCCGCCTTCGAACTGCTGCACACCGACACGCCGGGGCCCGTGGTCGTCGACGAGGCGATCGAACTGGCGCGTCGCTACGGCAGCCAGGATTCGCCCGCCTTCGTGGCCGGCATTCTTGGTGCGATCCTCGACGGCCGCGGCGGTCGGTCGCGGCCCGCCGCCGGCTGACGCATTCGTCGGAGACCAACGACCCATGGCCCTGTTTCGTTTTGGACGCAAGGACAAGGAAGAGCCCCAGCCGGAGGCCGTCGCCGCTGAGCCGGCTGCCGAAGCGCCGGCACCTGCCGCGGCCAACAAGCCGGGGTTTCTCGACCGGCTGCGGTCGGGCCTTGCCAAGACGGCCAAGGTGCTGTCCACCGACGTCCGAGACATCTTCAAGCGCGAGGGGCGGCTGGTGGACGAGGAGTTTCTCGAGGAACTCCGCGCGGCCCTCGTGAAGACCGACATGGGGCCCGCCGCCGCCGAGGCGATCGTGGCCGACGTCCGCGACCGGCTGCGGGCCCGCGTGCTCGATCCCGAGGTCGTGCTCGACTCGATCCGGACGCAGCTCCTGGCGCGGCTCAAGCCGGCCGAGGCAGGCATCGCGACCGCGGCCGCTGGCCCGACCGTGATCCTCGTGACGGGTGTCAACGGCTCGGGCAAGACGACGTCGATCGCCAAACTCGCGAGGCTTTTTCTTCGCGACGGCAAGCGGGTGGTGCTCGGGGCCGGCGACACCTTCCGGGCCGCGGCGGTGGAGCAGCTCGCCATGTGGGCGGGCCGGCTCGGGGCCGAGATCGTCCGCGGGGAGCCGGGCTGCGATCCGGCGAGCGTGGCGCACCGGGCCGTGGCGAAGGCGGTGGAGGGGGGCTTCGACGTCTGCATCATCGACACCGCCGGCCGTCTGCAGACCCAGGCCAACCTGATGCAGGAACTCGGCAAGATCCGTCGCGTGATCGCCAAGCAGATCCCCGAGGCGCCGCACGAGACCCTGCTCGTGATCGACGCCACCGCCGGGCAGAACGCCCTCTCGCAGGCCAAGGGCTTCAAGGAGGCGGCCGGCTGCACCGGCATTGTGCTTTCCAAGCTCGACGGCTCGGCTCGCGGCGGCGTGATCGTGCCGGTGGCGGAGCAGTTCGGCCTGCCGGTGAAGTTCGTCGGCGTCGGTGAATCGGCCGACGATCTCGAGCCGTTTCGGCCCGAGGCGTTTCTGGCGGCCCTGCTCGAGGGCTCGTTCGCCCCGGCGGGCTGACCGGCGAGGTTCCGCGACCCGCAGAGTCTGCCACGGCCCGGTTGCGGTCGCGAAGACTATGCAGCCCGCCGAAGTATAGGGCGTTTTCTCGTCGCAACGCAGTCGATCCTCCTACTCGGGGACGGGGGGCTGGGCCGGCGCGGATCGGCGGATTTCGCGATCGGTAGGTGGGCCTCCGTGCTTGGGGACGACATTCCGGGCCGCACGAGTGCGGTCCGGGCAATCACACCGAAGGAACGGGAGTTCATCACACCATGCGTTTTGCCAAGTTGAAGCTGCCCTTGTGGGTGGCCAGCGGCCTGATGGCCGTCAGTGCAGCGAATGCCGCCGACACGTCGCTGCCGTCGCGGATCGATCCAAACCTCTACAGCCAGCTCGCCCAGAACACCGCGCCCGTCGCGTCGGCTCCGGTGCTGCCGGCCGTGCCGCAGGAAGACGCCTACCAGATGCGGGCCCTGCCGCCGCAGGAAGCGGCTCAGGAGGCCTCGGAGGAGGAAGGGCCGACTCGGTACCTCGAACTCGACGGCCTGACCAGCCGCGGCATCAACACCTACGGCTGGTTCGACGTGGGGATCGGTGCCAACAACTGGGGGAGCCCCTTCAACGGCCCGATCACGTTCAACGACCGCAACTGGCAGGGCCAGATGAACCAGCTCTACCTCGTCAACGAGCGGCTGCTCGATGTCGACAATGGGCGGAACTTCGGCGGCCGCGTCGACCTGCTCTACGGTACCGACTACATCTACACCACGGCCCGCGGCCTCGACGGCAACCTGCTCAACCAGACCAATCAGGCTGGCGTGGCGGGGACGCCGTCATGGGCGTCGAGCAAGGACTACGGCCTGGCGATGCCGCAGCTCTACGGTGAGGTCGGTGCCGGCAACCATGCCGTCAAGGTCGGTCACTTCTACACGATCATCGGGTACGAAGTGGTGCCGGCCATCGGCAACTTCTTCTACACGCATGCCTACACGATGCAGTATGGCGAGCCGTTTACCCACACCGGCATCCTCGACACCTGGACGCCCAACGACCAGCTCATCGTGTATGGCGGTATCACCAATGGCTGGGACAACTTCAGCGACCCCATCAACATCGTGGGGATCAACAACCCGTCCTATGCAGGGGCGAACAGCAACGCCGCGTTCCTCGGCGGTGTGACGTTCAAGAACTCCGACGCCACTCAGGCTCTGACGACGTGCGTGTCGAGCGGCAACGAAATCGGTTCGTTCGCGGCAAGCGGTGCCGGCAACATCGGCAACCGCTCGGTCGTGAGCACGGTCTACGTGAATGAGCTGTCGGACAAGCTCACCTACGTATTCCAGAACGACCTTGGGTGGCAGTTCAACGCCAATCCGGTGTCGCAGAACATCGGGCAGGCCGATGGCCTCGCCCAGTGGTACGGCGTCAACCAGTACATGTTCTACAACATCAGCGACACGCTGGTGGGCGGCATGCGGCTGGAGTGGTTCCGCGACAACAACGGCTACCGCGTGATCAACCCGATCCGCAATGCCATCTGGGGCGGACCGTACGGCAGTGGCTACGCGGGCAACTTCTGGCAGGCCACGTGGGGCCTGAACTGGAAGCCCAACAACAACTGGATCATCCGTCCTGAGATCCGGTATGACTGGTACTCGCCCGACAACATGAATGGCCCGCTTCCCTTCGGAAAGATCACCGACGGGTCGGGTGACCAGTACGGCCAGCTCTACGGTGGCTGCGACGCGATCTGGCAGTTTTAGCCTTCCCGGTTGCGGGGCCATCCATGGCCCCCGCAGCCTCCGCCTTGCGGCGAACAAACAAGCGGGGCCCGCCGGAATCGACCGGCGGGCCCCGCGGCTTTTATGCCCAGGAAGCCCAATCGCGTAAGCGATGGGGGCATGCTGGCTGCCGCTGCATCGCTCGGGACTGCCCATGCCCGTCGCCGGACACTCGCTGCGGGCTCCGGCCCTCCGCTCGCTGCACGCCGGCTGCGCTTCGCCATCC
>JBBAVQ010000142.1:0-8243 GCA_040397625.1 Pirellulales bacterium
TCGAACCGCATGTGCTTCACCGACTCGCCGGAGTCGCGGAGTTCGAGCAGGGCGTCGATGCCGATCGCGAGGTGCTTCTCCACGAACCGGCGGCTGACATCGCGGTCGCTCGCCGACGTCTTCACGCCCTCGGGGCTCATCGGGCTGTCGGAGACGAGCAGCAGGGCCCCCTTGGGAATGTGGTTGGCGAAGCCCACCACGAAGAGCGTGGCCGTCTCCATGTCGATGCCGATGGCCCGCGTCTTCACGAGGTAGTCTTTGAAGATGTCGTCGTGCTCCCAGACCCGGCGGTTGGTCGTGTAGACCGTGCCGGTCCAGTAGTCGTAGCCGTGGCGGGCAATGGCGGCGGAGACCGCGGCCTGGAGCCGGAACGACGGCAGCGCGGGGATCTCTGGCGGAAAGTACTCGTTGCTCGTGCCCTCGCCGCGGATCGCGGCGATCGGCAGGATGAAGTCGCCGATCTTCGTCTTCTTCAGGCCGCCGCACTTGCCGAGAAACAGCACCGCCTGCGGGCTCACCGCCGCGAGGAGGTCCATCACCGTGGCCGCCATGGCGCTGCCCATGCCGAAGTTAAGGATCGTCACCCCGTCGAACGTGGCCGACTGGATCGGGAATCCTTCGCCGTGCACCGGCACGCCAAAACGCTCGGCGAACGCCTCGACGTACTGCGAGAAGTTGACGAGCAGCACGAACGAGCCGAAGTCGTCGAGGCCGCGTCCCGTGTATCGCGGAAGCCAATCGCGGACGATTTCCGACTTGTCTTTCATGGTGGCCTGCGGGTTTCTATGGGGCGGGCATGAGAGCCGGCCAGGCGGTTTCGAGCCGGTCGCGGGGCGGGAGTTCGATCGGCGTGCCCGCCACCAACGATACCCGCGGGTCGATCGCCCTGTTCCAGGCGAACACGGCCCGGTAGAGGCGGCCGTCGCCGTAGACCTGTTCGGCCAGCGACCACCAGGAGTCGCCGGGACGGGCGACGTAGGCGGAGCCGGGCCGCGGCGCCGGCTCGAACGCCGCCGGTGGTTCATCAACGGCTGATGCCGCAGTGCGGGACGCGCTGCCTTGGAACCGAGGGTGAGGCGGTGCGGCTGCCGCGGGCTCGTCGAACGACGCCCGCGCGACCAATGGGTCGGTCGTGGGGAGGGCGGGATCCAGCGACGACGAGCCGCCGCCGAACCCGCTGCGGCCAGGTCGATCATCCACCGGTGGCGCCGCCGTTGGCATCGCTGCGGCTGCGGCGGTGAACCGTGGCGGTTCGACCAGGTCCTGTGGCTCCGTCGCGGCGATGTCAGCCTGAATGTCGGGGCCGGCGCCCGCCGGTGGCCGCGGCACGAGCAGCTTCATCGACAACACGCCGACGAACACGCCGAGCAGCGTGGCCAGGAGGCCGAGCAGCAGTTTGGTTTCTCGTCCCATGCGCAGTCCGCGACCATGGGCGGTTGGCCGCCCCGGTGAGAAGGGCGGGAGTGTCGTGGAAACGACGTCACGTCGCCAGACCGCTGGAGGCGCAGTCGCCTTGCCGAGATTGCCTAGTCTGCCGCGGTGGCCGGGGCGAGAACCCTGGCCGCGCGGAGCTTCGCGGACCGGCTCCGGGGGTTGCGGGCCAACTCGTCGTCGGCCGCCTCGACCGGCGAGCGGGTGAGATTCTCCCAGACCTGCCGGTTTCGGAACGCCTCCTTCACGAGGCGATCTTCGAGCGAGTGGAAGGAGATCACGACGAGTCGGCCATCGGCGGCGAGCCGCGTCGGAATCCGCTCCAGCGCGATCCGCAGGCTCTTGAGTTCCTGGTTGACCGCGATGCGGAGCGCCTGGAATGTCCGCGTGGCGGGATGGATCCGCTGCGGGGGCTTCTGCCGGGGCACGGCGGCGATCACGACGCGGGCGAGGTCACGAGAGGTCTTGATCGGCTCCCGCTCGCGGACGTCGGCGATGCGGCGGGCGATTCGCCGGCTGAACCGCTCCTCCCCGAACTCATAGATGATGTCGGCGAGCGTCTCGGGCCTCAGTCGGTTGATCATCCGCCAGGCCGGCTCGCCCTCGGTGGGATCGAAGCGGAGATCGAGGGGGCCGTCGGAGTCGAACGAGAAGCCGCGGGTGTCGTCGGCGAGTTGGTCGCTCGACAGGCCGATGTCGAGGAGCACGCGGTCCACCTTCTCGATCTCGAGCGCGTCGAGCACCTCCGGGATATCGCAGAAGTTGGCCTGCGCGAACCGCACCGGCTTGCCCGCGAATTCCTGAGAGCCCCGCTCGATCGCGGCGGGGTCGCGGTCAAGGGCGATCACGCGGCCCGTGGGGCCGACCGCCTCCACGAGCAGCCGCGTGTGGCCGCCGCCGCCGAGCGTGCCATCGATGACGGTCATCCCCGGCTCGATCGCCAGAAACGACAGCACTTCGGCGGGCAGAACGCTGGTGTGGATGCTGGGCGACGTCATGCACGCCACTCTACCAAGAGCACGCTACGATGGCGTCCGTGAAAGCACCCGACCCCGATGCCGCCGATTCTTACGACTACGACCTGCCGGCAGACCTTATCGCGCAGGAGCCGCTTGCCGACCGGTCCGCCGCGCGGCTGCTCGTCGTGAACCGCGCCGACGGCGCGCTCGTCCATCGGTCGATCCGCGACCTGCCCGGAATGCTCAGCCCTGGCGATCTCGTCGTCGTCAACGACACGAAGGTGGTGCCTGCGAGGCTGGTGGGCCACCGCGAGAAAACCGGCGGCACGTGGCAAGGCCTCTTCCTGCGGCGAGAGGCCGAAGGACCGAATCCTGGAGCCTGGGTCGTGCTCGCGCAGACGCGCGGACGGCCCGAGATCGGCGAGCGGATCGTGCTCACCGGCCGCGACGGCGTCGAGGGGCAGTCGCTCGAACTCCTCGGCCGCGCCGCGGGAGGCGCGTGGCTTGCCCGGCCGCTGGGGGATGCCGCGACCGAACCGGCGGAGGTGGTGCTCGCGCGGGTTGGCCGCGTGCCGCTGCCGGGCTATATCCGCGGCGGCGTGGAGCACGACGGCGACCTCGCCAGGTATCAGACCGTGTTTGCCCGCGAGGCTGGTTCGGCAGCGGCGCCGACCGCCGGACTGCACTTCACGCCGGAGATTTTCGCGGACCTCGCGGGGCGGGGTGTCGAGCGGGCCGCCGTCACGCTGCACGTGGGGCTTGGCACCTTCCGGCCGATCACGGCCGACACTCTCGACGGCCACGTGATGCACTCGGAGTGGTGCACCTGCCCGGCGGAGACGGTGGAGGCGGTGCAGCGAACGAAGGCGCGGGGCGGCCGCGTGGTGGCGGTGGGCACGACGGCCGTGCGAACGCTCGAGACAGCGGCCCTCGCGGGCACGCTCTCACCGTGGTCCGGGGCCACCGAGCTGTTCATCAAACCCGGGTTTCCGTTCCGCGTGGTGGATGCCCTGTTGACGAACTTCCACATGCCACGGACAACCCTGATGGTTCTCGTGTCGGCCCTGGCGTCGCGGGACCTGGTAATGCGGGCCTATGCGGAGGCGATTCGGGAACGCTACCGGATGTTGAGCTACGGCGACGCGATGCTGATCCTCTGAAGGAGAGCTGATGATGGGTGAACTGCCGCAAGAAGACGTGCTGGTGGTGCCGCGGTCGCTGTTCGACCGAGTGGGGGCCTTTCAGGGCTTCTGCGGCGACACGGCGTCGTATCTCGCCGCGCTGCTCGATCCCGCCCACACCTCGTGGCGGCCGCGGGCCACGGTCGAGGACGACCCGTCGCTCAAGCAGCTGATTCCCTACTGCGTGCTCTCCTGGCGGGATGCTGCCGGCACGCCGCACTACTTTGCGTACACCCGCGGCGGTGGCCAGAGCGAGGCCCGGCTGCGGGCCAAGCGGTCGGTCGGCATCGGCGGCCACATCTCCAGCATCGACGGCGAGCACGGCGACGACACCTCCTACGACGCCGGCATGCGGCGGGAGCTCGCCGAGGAGATCGCCATCGAGGGCGGCTGGACGGCCCGCTGCGTGGGCTTGATCAACGACGATTCCAACGCCGTGGGGAGCGTGCACCTCGGGATCGTGCACGTGCTGGAACTGGAGAAGCCGGGCGTGGCTTCGCGGGAGAGCGAACTGGTGGACTGCGGGTTCGCCACGCTGGAGGCCCTGCTCGCCGACCGCGACCGGTTCGAGACCTGGTCGCAGATCACCCTCGACGCGATTCGCGACGGTAGAATCGCCTGAGGACATGGCCGAGCCGTTTCGCACCATCTATCTCGACAACCACGCCACCACGCGGCTCGATCCGCGGGTGCTGGAGGCGATGCTGCCGTGGCTCACCGACCGCTACGGCAACGCCGGTAGCGTGACGCACGACATGGGCCGCGAGGCCCGTGAGGCGGTGGAGGCCGCGCGCGGCATGTTCGCCGATGCGATCGCCGCCGATCCGCGGGAGATCGTGTTCACGGGCGGCGCCACCGAGAGCACCAACCTCGCCATCCTCGGCACGGCGGCCCGGCATGCGCGAATCGAGGCGGCCGACGGCTTTCCGGGACACGTCGTGACGGTGGCGACCGAACACCACGCCGTGCTCGATCCCGTGGAGCACCTCGACCGCGAGGGAACCAAGGTGACGCGGCTCCCTGTCGTGGCGCACGCCGACGCGGCCGGCGTGCCGGGAAGGATCAGGCTCGCCGATGTCGAGGCCGCACTCCGGCCCGACACGTTCCTCGTCTCGGTGCTGCTGGCGAACAACGAGATCGGCGTCGTGCAGGACGTGGCCACGATCGCCGAACTGGTTCACTCCGCCGGTGCGATCCTGCACGTTGACTGTGCCCAGGCGATCGGCCGGATGCCCGTCGACGTGGACGCGCTCGGTGCCGATCTCGCAAGCTTCTCCGCTCACAAGTTCCACGGACCGAAGGGAATGGGGGCGCTCTATGTCCGCCGTCGCGGCCGCGCGGTCCGCGTGGAGCCGCTGGGGTTTGGTGGCGGCCAGGAGCGGGGCATGCGGAGTGGCACGCTCGACGTGCCGGGCATCGTCGGGCTCGCCGAGGCGGCGCGGCTGGCGAACGAAGGCCTGGCTGCCGAGGTGCCGCGGATGCGGCGACTTCGCGATCGGCTCTGGGAGGCGCTGCGGGACGGCGTGTCCGGCGTGGCGATCAATGGGCCGGCGCTCGAGGCGGTCGATGATCGCGGCCAGCCACTGCGGCTCGTCAACAACCTGAATGTCCGGATCCCGGGCGTGGACGGGCAGTCGCTCCTGGCCACGCTCTCCCGCGACGGCCTTGCGGTGAGTTCGGGCAGCGCCTGCTCGTCGGAGAGCCCGCGGCCGAGCCACGTGCTTTTGGCCCTTGGACTCAGCGACGACGAGGCCCGGGCCAGCCTCCGCTTCGGCCTGTCGCGGTTCACCACCGACGACGAGATCGACGAGGCGGCAGGGCGGATCGCCGCGGGTGTCGCCAGACTGCGGGCCATGTGAGAGCCGACCGGCCGTGAGGCCGCGGGCGAACCACGCTGGACGCGGCGCCTGATGGCGGTTCGCCCTACGCCTTACGGCGTTGGGCTCGGACAAACGGCCACGCAGAGTTCATGGAGAGCCCATAGAACTTCCTCGGGCTCAGCCCCGCTCACCACCGGGCTTTCCGCGGCGGCGGCGGCGGACTACAATTTCGTCACGTCGGGATGCGAGAAATCCCGCCCCGCCCGCCAGCACCAGGAGTTTCCCATGTCGATCGTGCTCACCGAAAAGGCCGCCAGCGAGGTCAAGAAGATCATCACGGAGCAGAAACTCGCTCCCGAGACCGTGCTCCGCGTGGGCGTGGCCGGTGGCGGCTGCAGCGGCTTCAGTTACTCGCTCGGCTTCGACACCGCGTTTGATCCCAAGGCCGACTCCAAGACCGAGCAGCACGGCATCGCCGTGGTGGTCGACAAGAAGAGCGATTTGTTCCTCGACGGCACCACGCTCGATTTCCACGACGCCATCGACAAGCGGGGCTTCACGTTCAACAATCCGAACGCGAAGAAGACCTGCGGCTGCGGTAGCTCGTTCCAGGCCTGATGCCCGCTGCGGCCCGACGGCTGCCCGAACCCCCGAGGACACCCCATCGACGTGGCTGCGGAGAAGGTCCATATCGTCGGCATCGGCGACGACGGCGTCGAGGGGATGACTGCGCAGGCGCGTCGGCTCGTCGAGGCCGCCGACGTGCTCGTGGGGCCGGAATCGTGCGCGACGCTGGTGCCGGCGGCGATCCGCGGACGGCTCGTCTCCGCCGCCAACCTCGAGGAACTCGTCGAGCGAATCGAGGCCGCCGGGTCCAAGCGGGTGGTGGTGCTGGCGTCGGGCGATCCGCTCTTCTACGGCACGGCCCGCTACGTCTGCTCGAAGCTCGGCAAGGACCGGTTCGAGGTGGTGCCGCACGTCAGCAGCATGCAGCTGGCGTTCGCCCGCGTGAAGGAATCGTGGGAGGATGCGTTTCTCGCCAACCTCTCGGGCCAGTCGATCGAGCGGGTGGTCGATCGCGTGCGGTCGAGCGAGACGGCGGGCCTGTTCACGAGCGACCAGTGGCCCGCGCCGGCCGTGGCCCGCGCGCTGCTCGACGAGGGCATCGACTATTTCCAGGCCTACGTCTGCGAAAACCTCGGCTCCCCGGATGAGCGGGTGACGCAGGGCAGCCTGGCCGACATCGCCAAAGATTCGTTCGCGACGCCGAACGTGATGATCCTCGTTCGCAAGGCCCGCGTGGCCGACAAGCCGGGCCAGGTGGGCACGCGGATGTTCGGCAACCCCGACGAGTGCTTCCTGCAGTCGCGGCCGAAGCGGGGCCTGCTCACGCCCGCCGAGGTGCGGTCGCTGGCGCTCGCCGAACTGCAACTGCGGCCCACGAGTGAAGTCTGGGACGTTGGCGCTGGGAGCGGCTCGGTGGGCCTCGAGGCGGCGCGGATCGCCCGCGACGGCCGGGTGCACGCGATCGAGATGGATCCCGACGACCACGCGCTGATCCGGGAGAATGCGGCCCGGTTTGGGGTGACGAACCTCAATCCCGTGCTCGGCAGGGCGCCGGAGGCCTGGGCATCGCTCCCCGACCCCGACGCCATCTACGTGGGGGGCAGCGGACGCGACGTGGCGATGCTCGTGGAGCAGGCCTGGAGCCGCCTCAAGTCCGGTGGCCGGCTCGTCACCGCCTGCAACAGCATCGAGAATCTCGCCGCGATGCACACGCTGCTCCGCTCGCGGTCGCACGACGCTGCCTACTGGATGGTGAACATCGCCCGCGGCATCGAACAACTCGACCGGATCCGGTTCGAGGCGATCAACCCGATCTTCCTGATCGCCGCCACGAAGCCGGTGTGACCGCGATGGCCGACCTGCCAGAACCGCTCGACGTGATCGCGGTGGGGGCCCACCCGGACGATGTCGAGATCGGGTGCGGCGGCACGCTGGCGCTGCTCGCCGCGCAGGGGTTTCGCGTGGGGATCGTGGACCTCACCGATGGCGAGCCCACGCCGCGATCGAGCGGGCCCGAGGAGCGGCTCCGCGAGGCGGCCGCCGCGGCGAAGACGCTCGGCGTGGTCCACCGCGAGACGTTGTCCTTCACCAACCGTCGGCTGTTCGACGACTTCGAGGTCCGCGTGGCGCTCGCGAAGGTCTTTCGCCGCTGGCGGCCGCGGCTCGTGCTAGGCCTTGGCGACAAGACGCCGCTTGCCTCGCCCGATCATGCCCAGGCCGTCGCGATCACGGAGGCGGCGGTGTTCTACTCGCGGCTGTCGAAGTGGGATGACACCTTCGCCGGCCTGCCGGTGCACACGGTGCCCCAGTTGCTCACCTACTTCCTGTTCGCGGGCGTGGCGGAGGTGCCGCATGGCCACTGGCCGCTGGTGGTGGACATCGCCGGCCAACTGGACACGAAGCTCGCGGCAATCGCCTGCTACGCCTCGCAGTTTCCGCCCGAGAAGGCCCACATCTATCCCCGGGTGCGGTCGCTCGCGGAGACGGTCGGCATGATGGCGGGCTGCGCCGCGGGCGAGGTGCTGGCGTCGAGCCGGATGCCGCTCACGACCGAACCGATGCGGATGCTCTTCCCGCCATCGGCGACCGGGTCGTAGCACAGGTTTTCAACCTGTGTCTGTCCTTTGAGGTGCCTCCGTAGCACAGGTTTTTAACCTGCGTCTGTCCTTTGAGGTGCCAACGTAGCACAGGTTTTCAACCTGTGTCTGTCCATCGCGGTGGCTCGAAGCTACCCGTGCCCCGTCGCCGGACGTTCGCCTCGGCCATCGTGTCCTCGGCTCACTCGG
>JBBAVQ010000143.1:0-6803 GCA_040397625.1 Pirellulales bacterium
ACGAACATCGAGTTGGCGGGATAGAGGCCAAGGGCCTGGAGGCTGCCGAGGTGGAGTTCGCGACCGCCGGCGATCCGGATCTCCGCCGTCGGGTTCACCAGCCGCATCATCGCCAGGCCGCGAAGGCAGTCGCGGGGTGTGAGCCGATTGACGTGCTCCAGCGGCGTGCCGTCGATCGAGTTGAGGAAGTTGAGCGGGATCGACTCGACCTCGAGCGCCCGCAGTTCAAACGCCATGTCGATCAGGTCGTCGTGCCGTTCCCCCATTCCCATGATGCCGCCGCTGCAGAGCTGCAGTCCGGCCGACCGACAGGCGGCGAGGGTGGCCACACGATCGGCGTAGGTGTGCGTGGTGCAGACCTCGCCGTAGTAGCGCTCACCGGTGTTGAGGTTGTGGTTGACCTTGTCGACGCCCGCGGCGGCGAGCTGTCTGGCCTGCTCGGGAGTGAGGAGTCCGAGGCAGGCGCAGATGTTGAGGCCGTATTCCTGTTTGATGCGCGGCGTGATCTCGCAGACGAAGTCGATCTCCCGCTGGCTCGGGCCGCGGGCCGAGATCACGATGCAGAAGGTCTTCGACTGCTGCTCGGACGCGAGTTTGGCCGCCTCCATGAGCTTGGGGGCAGAGAGGAGGTTGTAGCGCGGGATCTCGGCGTCCGAGACCTTCGACTGGGAGCAGTAGCTGCAGTCCTCGGGGCAGAGGCCGCTCTTGGCGTTCATGAGGAAGAAGAGCTGAACGGTGGTGCCGAAATGCCGGTGTCGAACCCGGTAGGCCGCGGCGAGCAGGTCGAGCACCTCGATATCGCCCGACTCGAGGATCGCCCGGGCGTCGTCGCGGTCGATCGAGCTGCCGGAGAGCACGCGGTCGGCGAGGGCGTGCCAGCGGCCGGGAGTGGTGTCGCGGGAGGCTTCGGCGAGGGACATGCGGCGCGTTCCTTCAGATGCGGGGAGGCCGCCGCGGACGCACGCCGCGGCGTGCGAGAATGTACGCGATTCCGCCCCGGCATGCGAAGCGGCCCAACGGTTGTCGCCGCCGGAATCAGCCGCCGGCGTAGAACATCGCCCGCGAACTCACGGCCTTCTGGCGGCGGCGGAGCCGCGGAGAGGCGATCATCCGCGACTCGATCGCGTCGGCGACCAGCCGCGGGTCGAGGTCGGCGTCTGCCGCGGCGAGGTCAGCGAAGGCCTCGTCGAAGTCGAGCACATCGGCGATCGGCCAGATCGGGGTCGCGCGAACCGTGCAGGTCTCGTCGGCGACCTGCGTCGAGAGCAGGATCGTCGTGCGGGAGGACTGCGGGGCGGGGCGGGCGGTCGTGGCGTTCATGGCGGTGCTCCTGGGAGGGGCGGCGACGCGTCGCGTCGTCGGTGATTCCTCCTGCATACGGCGTGCCAATCTCGGGGGTTCGCCGGGAATCCGAGGCCGGAGTCCTCCAGCCGTCATGTCTTTCCCAGCTTCACGCCCGGTCGTGGCGTTTGGTGAAGCCGTGCCGGCCGGGCAGGCTGGTGCGCGGGATGGTGCCCTGTAACTTTTTCAGTCCGGGGCAGGATCCATGCGTCGAACGTTCAACGTTTGCGGGCGTCGGCCCCGTCGCTCCCGCCGTCCGTGCCCACCTTCTCGCCGTTGCGAATCCGATCGCGGATCTTCGCCGCGAGTTCGTAGTTTTCGGCCTTCACGGCGTCGGCGAGCTGCTCGGAGAGCGTTCGGCCCACCTCGTACCGCTGCCGCACGCTCTCACGCATCTCGCGGAGTCGCTTCACGAGTTCGTCCTCCTCGAACTGCTCGCTGGCGTCATAGCGGGCGAACAGGTCGCGGAAGGTGGCGAGGCCGGCATTGATCTCGCCGATGGCCGCCTCCGGGCCCTGCTCCTCCAGGGAGGCGAGCGCCGCCGCCTGCACGCGGTGGAAGAGCACGAACGGCCGGTACTGTTCGTGCGAGAGCGTCCACTCCTCGTCCGCTGAATGCTCGCGGACAAAGTCCATGAAGGCGAGGCTGTGGTCGGCGTCGCGGGCGGCCCGCCGGTACTCCCGCAGCGAGAGCCAGCAGAGCCGCCGCTGGTAGTACTGGGCGAACTCGCGGTCTGCCTCCACGCACTGCTCCTTCGTGAGCCGGAAGGCGTCGCCCTCGCGGATCACCTCGCCGACGAGGTAGTCGTAATAGGTCTCCGCTCCGTTGGGCCGTTGGCCATCGGGCCGCAGGTCCGTCTCCATCTGCACGACCCCCATGTCGATCCGCATCTGCAGCACCTCGCGGCCGGCCCGGGTTTTGATCAGCCGGGCGTTAACTTCGCCGGCGCGGAACTCCCAGGTGCGGAGGAGCGAGTCGATATCGCGGGGAGAGGGCATGGTGAATCCTTCAAGGGGCGGCCGCGGGCCTCGCTGCCCGCCGCCCGATTATACCGCCGATCGCCGCCTGGGCAGCGTGGCTCAGGCATCCGGCCGTTGCCGCATCTGCTTCGTCTGCGATCGCCGCTTCTTCGTGTCGAGCCGTTTCTTGACGGCCGATCGCGGGGTGCGGGTCGGCCGGCGCCGTTTCGGCGGGGTGAGGGCAGCGCGGACGACATCGGACAGTCTGTCGAGGCAGTCGGCGACGTTTCGGGGCTGGTCACGGTGCACCTGACTGACGATGACGAGCGTGCCGTCGCTCGCGAGTCGCGATTTCTCGCGGGCGAGGATCCGGCTGCGGACGTCGTCGGGCAGGTGCGGTGAGCCCGCCACGTCGAAGCGCAGCATGGCCTTGCTGCTCGTGCGGTTGACGTGCTGGCCGCCGGGGCCGCCCGACCGGGCGAACTGCCATTCGATGGCGTCGGCCGGGATCATCACCTCGCGGCGGCCATCGCTGACGAGCAGGGATTTGGGGCGGGGCATGGGCGACGATCCTCCGAGGCGAGTATGCGCCACCGGCGGGCAGCTGCGGAAGCAGACGGCGAGCCACGGAGTTGTCAAGAGGGTTTCGAGGGCACGATGCTGTCATCGGTCGAGATCCCGGAAACGTCGCGGCGCTCGCTCACGGCGCTCGCGAAAAACGCTTCTCTGGACAGTCTGCGCGACACCCTTCCATACTTCCGACCCAAGAGGCGGGCGTTCACGCCGTCCACACGGGCGGTGCACCCCGGAGGAAGGAAGATCATGTTTGATGTTGCGGTCAGCGAACTGACCAGCCCCCGCTGGGATCTCCACGACGAGGTCGAGCGGGCGGCTGCTCACGGATTCGACGCGATCTCACTGTGGCGGCCCAAGGTGTCCGATGTCGGAGCGGGGACGGCGGCAGCGATGGGGGCGGTGGCCGGCCTTCGAGTGTCGAGCCTCCAGTGGGCGGGCGGCTTCACGGGAGGGGATGGCCGCTCGTTTGCCGAGAGCGTCGAGGACGCCGTCGAGGCGATTACGACCGCGGCCACGCTCGGCGCCCCGGTGCTCCTGGTTCACAGCGGCTGCCGCGGCGGTCACACCCGCAGCCACGCGCAGCGGCTGCTCGTCCAGGCACTGGAGACGATTGCTCCGGTCGCCTCCCGGGCCGGCGTAACGCTGGCCCTGAAGCCCGCGCATCCCGCTGGCGGTGTCGGCTGCAACTTCCTCGGAGGGCTCTCCGAGGCGATCGATCTCGTGGAGGGATTCTCCGACTCGGCGGTCCGTCTCGCGGTCGATTTCTGGCACTTTGGCGACGCTCCCGACATCGATCTGCTGCTGCCGCAGCTCGCCGAGGTGGCGGCCATCGTGCAGGTCGCCGACCGGTGTGGGCCGCCCTCCGCCGCGTCTGACCGGCTGCCGGCCGGGCACGGTGGGCTTCCCCTCGAGCGGCTCGTCGGTGAGATGCTCGCCCATGGCTACCGCGGTCCGGTGGAGTTTGATCCCGTCGGCGAGGTCGCCGAGATCCTCGGCTACGACGGGGTGTGGCACGAAACCCGGCTCGTTGCTGAGGCCTGGAGCGAGCGGCTCGCCCTCGGGCGGAGCGGGTCGGTGGTGGTGACTGGGGCAGGCCGAAGGCCTCTGCCGAGTCACTACCGGGCGGCAGCCGCCTTGGGCTCCCGCAGGTCCCACGCCTCGAGCCACACCGGCTCGCCGGGCTGAAGGCTGAAGTCGTCGCGAAGCCGCTCGTCGAAGTCGTCCATGTGGGCGGCTCCGTAGAAGATCGCGATCCGCCGGCGTCCCTTGGTGATCTCATCGCGGAGTACGTCGAGGGCGGCGGCGTTGCGGTCGGTGATCAGCGTCGAGCCCTCCTCGCCGCCGAAGGCCGCCGTCAGCACGTCCATGTCGGTGAACTGCTCGGCCATCATCCGGCGGAGCCGCACCTGCCGTTCGGGACCTGAGCCAAAGAGGATCCCGAAGAGTTCGCCGAAACTCACGTCGCCGGCGCCGTCTCCGCGGTCGGCCCGGGCCATGCTCTCCCGCATCAGTCGCGTGAACATGCTCCACCAGCTCTCGCCGCGTTTGGCCATGGCGGCGTCGAACTCCTTGGGCGAGAGATCGGCATGAACGAAGTTCTCAGCTGAGTAGTCGATGCTCTCGAGTTGGAACTCGAGACCTAACGCCGACTTCAGGCTCTGCTGGGCGGAGCCGATCGCCCCGGCCGGTTTGCGGCCGGGCTTGGGGACGCGGGCGTTGGGCGGGGCCACGAGTTCGTAGAGCACGGCGTCGTAGTCGGCGAAGAGCCGGTCGAGGGTTTCGTAGTAGGTGGCACCGCCGACGTGGACGGCGGCCACCAGGTCGACCTGCAGCGGAATCCGCCGGCCCGCCCTCGCGGCATCGGCGGCTGACTCTCGGTATTCCACGATGGCCGTGTCGAGCGAGAGCGGCTCGCTGTCATTATCGCGGACGAGGCGGAGGAACTCGGTCACCGGTGGGTCGCCGGGTTCGGCATTCGGGGCCGCCCGGTCGGCTGCCATGGTGGCCGTGGCAAGAAGGGCAAGGAGGGTGGCGGCGGTAAGGCGCATCGATCCGGGCTCCGGGCTGGTGGAACGGCATCGTGCCGGGGGACTCCCGCAGGATAGCCGAGGCGTCCCATCCTGCCACGCACTGGGTGTGCTGGCGGCCGGAAAACCCGCAGAGGCGGCAGGGTTTGCCAAGTTTCGTCAACCCGATCGACCGGCACGACCGATACCACGGAAGAATCCGCAGTGGCGGAAGACGGCTCCTGCTCCACAGGACACAGAAGCGATGGCTACGACAAACGGCTTGAAGCGTCTGACGGCGATCCTTACCACCGTGGCGGCACTGCTCGCGACGGCCTTGCCGGCGTTCGCCGGTCAGAACTGGATGCCGCTCCTGCCGGACCAGGACTTCTACGACTTCCAGATGTTCGCGCCTCCGGACACGCAGGATTACGCCATCCGCCAGGATCCGCGGGAAGGCATCTTCTTCACTTACGACCGGACGTTCTGGGCGTTCACGCCCGCCCAGTCGCGACCGATCCTGAACGACTTCTTCATCCCGGTGCAGCCGCTGAGCCCGGTTGCAGTCGCCCAGTTGAATAACAACCTCATCCAGGCGGGCTATCCAGGCTCAGGGTTGTACGTGTTTGGCTCTGACCCGTTGCGGCTCGATCTCAACACCAACTGGATGCGGACGGTCATGTCGTGGGGCAACCGGTTTGAAGGCGGCTGGATCTACGACGACTACGGGATGATGTTCACCTACTACAACTCGGGGCCGCAGAGCCAGAACTTCGTCACGACCAACTCGTTTGCGGTCAACTCGCCATTCACAACGTTTAATCAAGAGGTTTCTCAAGGGGGAGGCAACGGGGGCGTGAACAACGTTGTTCTGCCGCTCGTCGTGACAACGATCACATCGGAGAGCCCGCCGCCGGACCACCTCATCACGCAAACGTTGACGCAGAAGAACACCACCGAACTGACATCGGCGGGCTTCGCTTGGGCGATCCGTCGGAACCTCTCATCGGCCGGTTCCGGGGAGCTCCGCACGGCGAGGTTCACGTTTGGGCCCCGGTACCTCCAGGTGGCCGATCGCTACAGCATCGATTACTCCAGCAATCAGCAGTCGTTCATCGACGGCTGCCCGCAGGGTGACTTCTGCCCGCTGCAGAACGGCGGCTGGGACACCTCGGCCTACAATAACATCGTGGGCCCTGAATTCGGCCTGAACTACACGTTCGAGCGAGGCCGCTGGTCGATCGAGACCGACCTTCGGTTTACCGCCGGCATGAACTTCCAGAACACGCTCTATCGCGGCTCGAACTTCCCGGCCGCCCTGGGCGCTGACTACTTCCGCTCCACGTACACGTTTGCCAACGTGGTGGCTCAAAACGGCGGTGCCTTAGGAGGCTCCCAGAATGTCGCATCGCCGCCGCTGTTTGTGCAGATCTATGGCGTGGGCCAGACGAACGCGACCAATACTGCCGAGCACAACTTCGTGTTCGCTCCGCTCGGCGAGTGGCGGTTGAAGGGCCGATACCGCGTGAGTAAGGCAGTGTCGTTAAACTTAGGCTACACGGGAATGTGGTTAGGCAGCATCACCCGTGCGAGCACCAATACGGAGTTCAAGGCAACGGAGCGGAGCGTTATCACAGCCCAGCAGAATGGGAACGTGAGCGGCGTAGCCCCTATCCGCTCCCCGATTCTCAACTCGGCTGGTCAGATCACCGGGTATCAGAATGTCGAAGCTTGGACGCCTCCACCCATCAACCGGCCGGCGGCTCCTCTCCCCGGATCAGTAAATCCGAGCAACAACCAACTCCGCGAATACAACAGCGTCGGCCCCCGGGCCGGAAACGACCTCGGCTACCTGTTCGTCAACGGCGTCGATTTCGGCATCGAGATCAACTACTGAGGTTTTCGCGGGGCCATCCCTGGC
>JBBAVQ010000143.1:6903-8224 GCA_040397625.1 Pirellulales bacterium
GCCAGGTCCGACGCCCCACGGCGTTGGGCTTGTGGTCGAATCGCCTTCACCGCTTCGGCCCCACGCCTTACGGCGTTGGGCTTGGACCGATCTCGTGGAAGCCGAAGGCCGTGAGGCCTCGGGCGCATCACGCTCGGCGCCGCCTCCCGGTGCATCCGATTCACCAGCCTGCGGCGATCCAGTCGCCGGTGGCTCCGCGGATGTCGGCGAGCTTCGCAAGCCGGTCGAAGAGCGGCTGCCAGAGCGGGCTTGCCGCCACCGTTTCGATCTCCTGCGGCAGCGGCACCGGCAGCCCTGCCGCGTCCACCTGCACGAAACCGAGCAGGCCGTCCATCCATGGCAGGGTGCCGCCGGGCGTGGGCATCCCCACCACGCCCACCACGACGTAGGCCCGTCTCACCTGCAGCACCGCGCAGCGGATCTCCACCAGCGTGCCGACCGGCACGCTCCGCCGGCACTCGAGCGACAGCACCCGCCGCAGCATCAGGTTGGCCGCCGGCCCCGCGGCCCGGCTGCCCGTGGCGTAGGCCGCCTCCAGGGCATACCGCAGCAGGCTGCCGGCGTAGAGCGTGCCGTGATGGTTGGCGTCGGCGGGGAGGACGAGCCGGTGGCTCGTGGTTTCGGTGGAGGCCATGACGGCATTGTTATAACGCCGTCGGTGCTGGGAAGCCCAACGGCGTGGGCCGTGGGGTTTCAGTGTTCGGAAAAGTAGCGCAGGTTTTCAACCTGCGAAAAAGTCAACACAGGTTGGAAACCTGTGCTACGGGGGGAGCGGCACAGGTTGGAAACCTGTGCTACGGGGGGAGCGGCACAGGTTGGAAACCAGTGCTACGGGGAGCGACGGTTACGCCGACTGGCGAGCGTACGCCGGGTCGATCTTCGAAAGCTCTTCCTGCATCGCCGAAACCGTGCGGCGGATCTGGTCGGGCGTGTGCCGCGACGTGATGAAGAACCGCAGCCGGGCCGCGCTCTCCTCCACCGCCGGGTAGAGGATCGGCTGCACGTTGATGCCCCGCGTGAACATGCTGCGGGAGAGCCGCAGCGCGTTCATCGAGTTGCCGAGGATCACGGGGATGATCGCCGAGCCGCCGGAGGGGCCTGTGTCGAGGCCGGCCTCCTTGGCGAGTTGGAGAAACAGCCGGGCGTTGGCATGCAGCCGCTCCACCCGCTGCGGCTCCCGCTGCAAGAGCCTTAGGGCGCCGATCGCCGCGCCGGCCGCGGCCGGCGGTAGGCCCACCGAATAGACGAAGCCGGGGCAGGTGTATTTCAGCCAGCGGACGAGCGTCTTCGTGCCGGCGATGTAGCCGCCGCAGCTGCCGAG
>JBBAVQ010000144.1:0-7992 GCA_040397625.1 Pirellulales bacterium
AGTGCCGGAGGTGGGACTTGAACCCACACGCCCTTGCGGGCAACGGATTTTGAGTCCGCCGCGTCTGCCATTCCGCCACTCCGGCTCGTGAGGGCGACCTTCCCCCGAGAGCCTACGGCCCACCAAGGCCCCGTGCCAGACGCCGCCGGGATCGCGGCTAGAATATTGGGGTCATTCCTACCCTCACCACTGGCCCGAGGCAGCACACACCGTGTCGATCGAGGACGCCTACACCGGCAGCCGATTCGGGCTGTCGTTCGAACTCTTCCCGCCCAAGACGCCCGAGTCGGAGGCCGTCATGTGGCGGACCGTCGATGAGCTGATGGCGTTCGATCCGGCGATGATCACCTGCACCTACGGAGCGGGCGGTTCCACCCGTGGCACCACGCTCGACGTCCTCAAAGGTGTGCTCAGCCGCCACGACCTGCCAGTGGCCAGCCACCTCACGTGCGTGGGCAGCTCCGTCGCCGAACTTCGCGACTATCTGGGTGAAGCCCGCGATCTCGGCGTATCGGCGATCGTAGCGCTCCGCGGAGATCCGCCCAAGGGCGAGACGGCGTTCCGGCCTGTCGATGGCGGCCTTCGTTACGCCTCCGAACTCGTGGCACTGATCCGGAGCGAGTTCCCCGAGTTTGGCATCCTCGTGGCCGGGTATCCCGAGACGCACCAAGAGGCCATCAGCGCCCAAGCCGACCTCGAGAACCTCAAGCGGAAGTGCGACGCGGGCGGCGACGTCGTGGTGACGCAGCTCTTCTACGACAACGCAGACTTCTTTCGTTTTCGCGACCAATGCGCCTCCCTCGGAATCACCAAGCCAATCGTGCCCGGGGTGATGCCCGTCACCAACTACGGCCAGGTCCGTCGGATCGCCAGCCTCTGCAAGGCGCACCTGCCCGACGCCTTCACGCGTTCATTTGAAGCAGCCGGCGACGACGAGGCGGCCCAGTTCGAGGCGGGTGTGACCTACGCCGCGCAGCAAGTCGAGGAGTTGATCGCGGCCGGCGTGCCCGGGATCCATTTCTATGTGCTCAACAAGTCGCCCGCGACCATCCGCGTGCTCGACCACGTGGGCATGAAGCGAGTTGGGGCGTGACGTTCAGCGGCGGTGTCGGCAGGTTGCCAGCCTGCGGCTACGGAGGTGCAGGTTGCTTCCCTGCACCCTGAAACGGAATCGCTGTCGATTCACCACAGGTTGGAAACCTGTGCTACGAAATCCCCGTGCTACGGGAATGCGTCACCGCGGCGGCTGGTCGTCGTCCATCGTGCGGATGTAACTCCGCAGCCGCTCCAGTTCGTCGGAGACGTGGCGGAGTTTGAGCATGTTCTCCACCCGCTTGACGAGCTCCACGCGATTGACCGGCTTGGAGAGGAAGTCGTCGGTGCCGGCCTCGACCGCCCGCTCGATGTCGCCGAGCTCGCCGAGGGCCGTCACCATCAGGATCATGATCCGGCTCGTCGCCGGGTCCGACTTCAGCCGCTGGCAGACCTCGAAGCCGGAGAGCCTGGGCATCATCACATCGAGCAGGATCACGTCGGGTTTGAACGACGCCACCTTCTCCAGCGTGTCGGCGCCGTCGACGGCCGCGGCCATCTCACAGCCGAGGCCCGACAGGTAGACCTCGAGCAGTTCGCGATTGGGCTCGTTGTCGTCGGCGATCAGCACGCGGGGCGTGCGGGCCTGACTGTCGGCGGGTGCAGACTTGCGAGTGGGCATGGGCGGCAAGTCTCGCGGAGGGCGACCGAGCCCGCAAGGCCGGTCACGGCGTCTCGAACACCGACTGGCTCTTCACGATCGCCATGTCGTCGGGAAACGTGTGAAACGCCTGGATGATCAGGCTGCGGGGCCGGGTTTCGACGTCGATCCAGCTGACGGCCCCGAGGGCCACTCGCCCCCCCGATTCAAACCGATGGAGCAGCCCCCGCTTCATACCGGCCTCGACCAGTTCCTGCTGGAACGACCAGAAGACCTCCTGCTGCACCGTCTCCAACTGGAAGCAGGTCTCGTAGCTGGCACCACCGCGACATTCCATCCGGTCGCTCCGCTCCCCGGCGATTCGGTGAGAGAGAAGTCGTCGCTTCTGGGGCAGCGGCTGGGAAAGGCTGGTCGCCACTTCGGTGAGCGTCAGCCCGTCCTTTCGCCAGGTCACCAGATGGCCGGCTGTCGTGATCGACACCGATGCGGTGTAGCCCCCACGATCGATCGAACGCGTCGAACAGATCTCGAAGAGTTCGGGATGGAGGGAGCGACCGTAGAGCTGGAACACCAGTTCGCCGACCTTCGGTCGCAGGGATATCACGATCGTCTCTCCTGAACGGATCACCGGCAGCGACCCCATGGCCGCGGCATCCGCCGCACGTCATGCATCGCCATTCGCCTCGTGGGCCGATTATAGGAAGTCGTCGCCACGGCGACCACGATCTGGCATGGCCCCCCGCCGACTCGCGGCCCACGGCGGCTACAGCAGGCCTACGAGGATGTCGTAGACGGCGTGCGTGCCCGCGGCGATCCCGAACCCGCGCACGAGAAACAGCACCGCGAAGAACATCCCCGCCAGGAATCGGAACGTGAAACTGTAGATCGCGAACGTGTCGCCGAGCGGGCCGACATAGTGGGCCGCGCTGAACAGCAGGCTCGACGTGACGAGGCCCCAGCAGGCGGCGGGGAGCGAGGAAAACCCGAGCCTCTCGAAGACCCAGACAAGCGCCGGAAGCAGCAGCAGTCGAAACAGAACCTCCTCGTAAAGGCCGGCGCCACAGAACGCGACGAGCCGGGCGATCAGGCTCTCGTCGGCAAGGCCTGCCGCGAGCGGCCAGAGCCGTTCCTGGAGCCTGGCAATGCCAATGAGGGCCGCGGCCCACAAGACGCATTCCAGGGCCATCGCCACGAGCACGCCCGGCCGAAACTTCCAGGCGACATGCTCCACGTGGTGCCAGGCGAGCAACCCGATCACCGTGAGCGCCGGCAGCAGGAAATACTGGCCAAAACCGGCCGCATCGAGAATCTGCCGGAGCCACACGTCGGCCCCATTTCGGGGCGATCCTCGCCCCATCGCCAGCACGCCTCCCTCGTAGGCCAGCACCAGCGGCAGGGCGAAAACGAGGCTCGTGAGCGGCGTCCGCGACGCCGCCCAGTAGCTCTCGGCCGGCGCGACCGCATCCAGCCCCGCTTCACCGCCGTCGGCCGGGCCATCTGGCCCGTCACCATCGGCGTCATCGAGCGACTCGAGCAGTTCGTCCAAAGAACGGTCTGCCTCGTCACGATCGTGCGATTCGTCGCGTGCAAACACGCTCTCTCCCTCGTACTCCGCCCCACCTCACACCAACAATCCGCCGCCACTCCGGACGCCGCTCCGACATCGACACACGATACCTTGTCCGCGACCGCTCCGTCTCGCAGACGGGCCGGGTCAACAAGGCCCGCACCATCAACGCAAAAAAAGTTTTTTGTCAATCGGTCGTTTTCCGCCGCAGAAGCGGCATGTGTCTGACACGACTCAACGTCTGCTTGACAACTCGTGCTGCCTCCACAGAATCACGCCAGTGCCGTCGCTCGCCGGTTGGCCACGCAGAGAGGACCGCGGTTCTCAGTCGTGAAACCAGCGAGCGTGTGCGTGGCCCGCCGATGCGGCGCGTTCACCCAAAGGCTTCGGTGACACGTTCCGTGTTTGGTGGCTGGCTCAAACGATCACGTATTTCGAGAAATCAGGGGGGCGACGACTTGAGGGATCGACAGTCGACGACCTTGGTCGTGGCCTGGATGTCCCCCCCGGTTCTCGAATCCGCGTGCGTGTCCAGGGATTTGGACCGGACGGGGGCCGCAGCCCGCATGAAAGCAGTGGCTGCGGTCCGCCGGTTAATCCACCCGACGGCTGAAATGTGGGTGGCTTGCACTCAGCTGGTTTGCACGGCGACCCGGCCTGAGCGGTAGAATCCAGCGGTGCCCGAAAGTCACGGGAAACGCCGCCATGGCACGATGCCTCATCGGATGCGGCTCCAACTGGGGGCCCCGCCGGGAACAACTCGATCGAGCCGTCGAACTGCTCCGTTCCATGCCTGGTGTCACGGTTCATGCCGTGAGCCACTACCGTGAGACGACCCCCGTCGGCGGGCCGCCGGGACAGCAGTCGTTTCTCAACGGCGCCTGCCTGATCGACACCGATCTACCACCCCGCACGGTGCTCGAAATCCTCGCCGCCGTCGAGAAGACGCTCCACCGCGAGCGGACGGCACGCTGGGGATCCCGCACGATCGACCTCGACCTGCTGCTCTACGACGACGTCGTGATGGACACGCCCGATCTGACGATTCCGCATCCCCGGATGGCAACGCGACGATTCGTGCTCGAACCGGCGGCGGAGATCGCCGGCGATCTCGCCTTTCCTCCCGCGGCCTGCACCGTCCGCGATCTGCTCGACAACATCTCCGCTCCGCATCCGCTCGTGGTCGTCGTCGGTGTGCCGGGCAGCGGCGCCTCCGAGATCGCCTCCGTGGTCGCCGACGCGGTCATGGGCCGCCCCCTCCACGCCCCCACGGCCCTGCCCACCAGCGCCGGTGGATCACGGTGTTCGCTCGCCCGCTGGCGACAGACGCTCGCCGCCTGGTCCGCACCGCTTGAACGCAGCCGCTGGAGCGATGCCTCCGGCACCACGATCGCCGACTACTGGTGCGAAGGCCTCGTAGCGGCCGCAGCCGACGACCTCGACGCCGACGAACTCGATGACTTCCGCGGCGACGCCGACGCTGCCGCGTCGCGATCGATTACGCCCAGCGTCGCCATCATGCTCGTCGCCGATCCGGCGGTGCTCGAGGAACGGATCGCCTTCCGCGCGCGGCGGTCTCGCGACCACACCGATGTGTTCGCCGACCTTGCGACCGCGGCGCTCGTCTGCGACCGACCCGGCGACCGCGTGACACCCCTGCTTCACCTGCAGGATCGCCTGCTGCGCCGCCTGCGGGCGCCGGCCGCCAGGGGGCCGAAGGCGGTGATCACGATCGACGCCTCCGACCTCTCCCAGGCGGCGCTGGAATCGACGGCGGCCGTCGAGGCGATGATCTGATGGCCGGTGCCCGAGTATCCACGGCTGACGAGCCGACGATCGTCGCCGATCCGGACCGCATGCGCCGCGACGTGCTCGCGGCTCGCGGCCGTGGTAGACGCGTCGGCTTCGTGCCCACGATGGGGGCGTTGCATGCCGGCCACGTGAGCCTCGTGGAACGCGCGGCCACCGAATGCGACGACGTGGCCGTGTCGATCTTCGTGAACCCGACGCAGTTCGGCCCCGGCGAGGACTTCACCCGCTATCCGCGCAGCCTCGCGGCCGATGTCGCCGCGATTGCAGGCCGCGGCGTTACCTGGATCTTTGCACCCCAGGCCGACGCGATCTATCCATCAGGATGCGCCACGCGGATCATGGTGGATGGTCCGGCGCGACGCTTCGAGGGGGAACTTCGGCCGGGGCACTTCTCCGGCGTCGCGACCGTCGTCTGCCGGCTGTTCCTGGCGGTTCCCGCCGACGTGGCCTACTTCGGCGCCAAGGACTGGCAGCAGACGCTCGTCGTGAAGCGGATGGTCCGCGACCTCGGCCTGCCCGTCGAGATCTCCGTCTGCCCCACGATCCGCGAGCCCGACGGACTTGCAATGAGTTCCCGCAACGCCTATCTCTCCGGCGACGACCGCGGGCGGGCCGCCGCACTCTACGAAAGCCTCATGCTCGCCGAACGAGCCTGGCTTGCGGGCGACAACGTGGCCGCGATCGAGCGGGCGATGCGGGCCCACCTCGAGTCCCGAGGCGTCGCGATCGACTACGCGGCGATCGTCGACGGCGAGTCGCTCGAGCCGACCTCGACGCCTACCGTCGAGGCCGTCGCGCTGGTCGCCGGCAGGCTCGGAACGACGCGGCTGATCGACAATCTCCTGCTGCCGCGCCGCAGCTGACTGGTGCAGCATGCGGTCGACGCTCTTCCACATTCCGACGTCGCTCGACCTGAGCGGAGCCGAGGTGCCGCTGTTCGGCTGGGGGCTCGCACTGGCGGTCTGGGCCGCGGCCGGTGCCGTCGGCTTCGCCTGGGCCGCGTCGCGTCATGGCATCGCGGCCGCCGTCCGGTCGCTCGGGCTGCCGCTGGCCCTGGTCGCCGCGATGCTCCTCTGGGTGCTTCCCGCGCTCGACGACGGCGCCGGTGTACCGATCCGCGGCTACGGCGTGATGCTCCTGATCGCCGCGGCCGCAGGCACGTGGCTGTCGGTCGTGCGTGGCCGACGCATGGGGTTCGACGCCGACACCATTCTGGCGCTGGGAACGGAAGTCTTCCTCTGGGGCCTCGTCGGCGCGCGGCTGTTCTACGTGCTCGAATACCACGACCAGTTCTTCGGCGCCGGCACGAGCCTCGGCGAGTCGCTCGCCCGGATCGCCAACATCGCAGGGGGTGGGCTCGTGGTCTTCGGCTCGCTCCCCACGGCGGCGGTCGCTGCCTGGCGTTTCGCTGCCCGCCGGGGCCTTTCCCTCGCGCGGCTTGCCGACTGCGTCGCCCCCGGGCTGCTCCTTGGCCTGGCCATCGGCCGCGTGGGCTGCTTCCTCAACGGCTGCTGCTTCGGTGGACCGTGCGACCTCCCCTGGGCGGTGCGCTTCCCCGAGGGAACCGCTCCAGCCGCGATCTATCCGGCGGCGGCAGGAGGCAGCGTGCCGCTCCATCCGGCCCAGCTCTACGCCGCCCTCGATGCGGCGCTGCTCGCGGCGGTCGCGGTGGCCTACACGCCCCTGGCTCGCCGCGACGGCGAGGTGTTTGCGCTGGTGCTCACGCTCCATCCGATCTCTCGGATCCTGCTCGAGATCGTCCGCGTCGATGAGCAGCCGGCACTCGGCACGTCGCTGTCGATCTCGCAGCTGGTGTCGCTCGCACTGCTCGCGCTGGCCGTCGCGCTCTGGTGGTGGATCGGACGACAGCCGCCACGGCCGGCGGGCGACACCCTTTGACGGCCGGCGTCCGGACGGCCACATTGGGAGGATCCAGCCAAGGCGACCACCGTGACCGACCGACCACACCTGCCGACTCCAGACCACGCCGCCAGTGGCGCTGCCGGCGATCCGGACGAGGTCGCCGTTGATGCCGAATGGCGGAAAATCGAGGCGGAGCGAATTGCGGAAGAACGCGAGGAGGCCCGGGAGGACGTGCCCGAAGCGGAACCGCCGCCAAGGCGGTGGCCGTGGGGGGCGTTCGCTGCGGCGTTGGCAGCCGGGCTGATCCTCGCCATCGCGATCAACTGGCCGGGGCGGCTATCCCAGCAGGGCGAGCCCGAGGCCCAGCCCGAGCCCAACGCCCCCGCAGACCCGCCCACGGACGAGAGCGGCCCAGATCCGGCAAGGCTCGAGGAATGACCACTGCCGGCCAGCCGTCGGAGCAGAGCGGGCGGGCCCTTCCCGGATGTGCCACCATCCGCTGCCGGGCTGATGGGCCGCTCGTTGTGGAGTTGCCGGGCGACATCCGCCTGCGGGTGACCGACCACCTCGGAGGCGAGTTCCCGCTCCCGGACGGAAAGCCATCCGTGGCGTTGTGTCGGTGCGGGGTAAGCCGGTCGAGGCCCTTCTGCGACGGCTCCCATCGGGAAGCGGGTTTTTCCGCGGTGGAGACCGCCCCGACCCAGGAATGACCCCAGGATCATCGGGTGGGGCTGTTCCGGCTGAGGCGCCTGTGAGGCAGACGGAAACTGTTCCCTGAAAACCACTTACGACGAGTCAGGCCTGCCAAAAAACGGTCCGTCCGGGGTGGAACGATATGGACTGGCCCGTCCGCGACCTGTAGGGTTGGTTTGCTCGGGTTGAACAAACCCGCCGAAAACGCCCCGGACGGCCCTGATGTCGCACCACCGGACCAACTTCTACCAGCGCTCCAGCGTCGGGATCATGGCGATCCTGGTGTTTCTGTTGCCCATGGTGGTGGTCGGGGCCATCAAGGCGAAGTCGAACAACCGAAACGACGTCAAAGGCTGGCTCCCGG
>JBBAVQ010000145.1:0-7983 GCA_040397625.1 Pirellulales bacterium
CGAATGCCACGCCCACGGGGCCGTCCTTGCTGCCGATCAGGAGATCGATGTGGGCAATCTCGTTACCTTCGCCGCACAGTGCCTCGCCAACAAACATCGACATGAACGACTCTCCTGAGAAGGGTGCGAATTCAAAACCCGAGACGGGCCGACAGATTACCATGACCGGCACACCCAACAAGGAGAAGGAGCGGGCAGCGTCCCGCACGACCATGGGAATGGCCCTGGCCGCCGACCGCCTGCGCGAGCCCGTGGCGAACCGGTGCGTGGTGGTCGGAGCGACCGCGCGGGCGTTCGTCGAGTCGGCGGTCCGGCTGGGGTGGACCGCGCACGCAGCCGATCTGTTCGGCGACGTCGATCTCGCCGCCATGGCGGCCGAGGTCGTGCGGCTCGGCACGGCCGGCAGCGCTCCCTATCCCGACGGCATCCCGAGCGTGGTCTCGTCGTTTCCCGAGGCGGTCTGCATTTACACGGGCGCCCTGGAGAACCACCCCGACGTGATCGCCGCGATCGCCGCCACACGACCGCTCGCCGGCTGTTCCGCCGACACGGTCCGTCGGATCCGCGATCCCGCAAGACTTGCGGCCGTCGTTCGCGATGCGGGCCTGCGGTTTCCCGACACGTTCGACTCGCCCGCAGGGCTCCCCGTAGACGGCTCCTTTCTCATCAAGCCGCTGCGGTCAGCGGGTGGCCGTGGTGTCCGCTTCTGGCGTGGAGGCCGTCCCGACCCGGCTGGCCGCGGCGTCGTCTGGCAGCGATTCATCCATGGCGAGTGCCGGTCGGCAAGCTATGTCGCCCGCGACGGCACGGCGCAGCTCGTCGGCTCGAGTCGCCCGCTCACGGAAGCAACCTGGTGCGGCGGCCGCTCCTTCTCCTACTGCGGATCCATCGACGTGCCGCTCGACCGCCTGCCCGACGGCCTGCGGGGTACGTTCGACCGCCTGGGTACGGCGCTCGCCGCGGCCTTCAGACTCACGGGGCTCTTCGGCATCGACGGAGTCGTCGATGCCGAAGACGAGGTGACCGTACTCGAGGTCAATCCCCGGCCGACGGCGACGATGGAACTCGTCGAGCGGGCGACCGGCTGGTCGGCCGCGGCCGCTCACCTGGCGGCATGTGGCTGGGGCGCGACACCGCGCACGATCGCCGCAGCAGACGCCATCTGGGCCAAGGCGGTCGTCTTCGCACCGCCGATCGCCACGGCGCCGGCGGTTGGCGAGGCGATCGCCTCGCTCTCCGAGCGGTGGAGCCGCGACGACGGGCTGCCCGCCGTGGCCGACATCCCACATCACGACGAACGGCCTTCTCCCGGGGCGCCGCTGGTGACGGTGTTCGCCCGGGGCGACACCCACGACCATGCCTTCGCAACGCTCCGCGAACGGGTTCTCGAACTCCGCCGATCGATCGCGACCGGCCTCAGCCGGCGAGCCGCCGCTCCATCGGCAGCGTGGCGGCCTCGAGGGAGTACTGCATGAGGTATGCGTCTTCGGTGGAGTCGCGATAGAAGTCCTTGAGCACCGACGTCGCCCGGAAGCCGAGCGAGCGGAAGAAGAGCTGCGCCGGCAGATTGGTCTCACGGACTTCCAGCGCGATCCGGCCGCGACGGTCGGGGGAGAGCTTGGCGACCAGTTTGTCCATCATCTGCGTGCCGATGCCGAGGCGGCGATGTGACCGCATCACGGCGAAGTTGAGCATGTGAAGTCGGGAACGGTGCAGCTCGTAAATCATGAAGGCCACGACCGAGTCGGCGAGTTCCGCAACCATGCCGATGCAGTTCCGCTGACGGAGGCAGCGGGTGAAATCCTCCTCCGACCACGGAAACTCGAACGCCTCCTGTTCGATGCCGATCACTTCGGGCATGTCCCGACGGATCATCCAGCGGACGTGGATGCCGAGGCTGTTGTGGGTGGTGGCCGTCACGATGGCTCGCTCCATACGGATGTGAACGTATCTCGGTGGGAATGCGGTGGCCGCCGAGGAGTACCCGCGGCGGGAGGCGAACCGTAGCAACCGCCCCGGAACCGGGCAATCGCGGTCGCGGCCGCCCAAAACACCCTTGACCCCCTTGTTGGCCCGGGCCTACGTTCCCGCCCCGCCCGCGGTCCGGCCCCACCGCCCGCGGCCCCCTTGGATTCCCCTCGCATGCCCGCCGACCGCCTGTCGTCATCGTCGCGGCGCGATCCCCGATCGGCTGCCCTCGTCGCCAGCCTGCTCGTGTTCGTGGCGAGCCTGACGGCAGGATGCGCCGGACCGGCGATCCGCAGCCAGAGCCCCGAACTCGAGGCGCTATCGCAACTCGAGGCCGACACCAAACTCGTGGGCGACTACACGGCGCCCTGGGGTCTCAACACCAAGCGCATCGAGCGGGCCGCGCTCGTCACGGGCCTGGCCGACACCGGCAGCGACCCGCCGCCCGGGCCGCAGCGGCAGACACTGCTGTCCGACATGCAGGGCCGCGGAGTCGTCGAGCCCAACGCCCTCCTCGCCTCACGCGCGACGTCGCTTGCCTGGATTCACGGCTACCTTCCGCCGGGCGTTCGCAAGGGGGATCGCTTCGACGTCTTCGTGGAGGTTCCTCCCGACAACGAGACCTCGAGCCTCGCCGGCGGCTGGCTGATGGAGACGCGGCTGGCGGAGATGGCCGTGATCGGCAACACGATCCGCGACGGACACGAACTGGGAGTGGCCGAGGGGCCGCTGCTCGTCGATCCCGTGTCCGGCGGCACGCTCGACTCCAAGTCGAAGATCCGGGCCAGGGTGCCCGGAGGCGGCATCGCCCTCACCGACCGCGACCTCGGCCTCGTGCTGTCCGCCGAGCACCGCTCGTTCGCGATGTCGAAGCGGCTGGGCGACTGGATCAACCGACGGTTCCACGCCGTCATCAAGGGGGCGAAGCGGGGCGTGGCCAATCCGCAGACCGACCGCTACATCGAACTCGAAGTGCCACCGACCTACCGGCACAACCTGGCCCGCTACATCCGCGTGGTCCAGAGCATCGCCGTGATCGAGCCGCCGGGCGGCCGTCACGCCCGCATGCAGCTGCTCGCCCGCCAGCTCGAAGACCCGGTCACCGCCCCCATCGCGGCTCTGCGGCTCGAGGCGATCGGCAAGGAGGCGATCCCGACGCTCCGCATGGCGCTCGACTCGAAGGATCCCGAGATTCGCTTCGCGGCCGCCGAGGCGCTCGCCTACCTGGGTGAATCCGTGGCGGCGTCGCACCTCGCCGAGGCCGCTGCCAACCTGCGGAGCGCCCGCCCAACCGCCCTGGCCGCGCTGGCGGTGCTCGACGACGCCAACGGCGTCGATGCGCTGCAGTCGCTCCTCTCCAGCCGCAGCGCCGAAACCCGCTACGGCGCCTTCCGCGGCCTCTGGCGGATGGACCCGGATCTGCCCGTCGTCCGCGGCGACCGCCTCGGCGATGCCTGCTCGATTCACGTTCTCGACGTCGAGGGCCCGCCGCTGATCCACGTCACCCGCAGCCATCGTCCCGAGATCGTCTTCTTCGGCACGGAACACGACATCGCCGACGGCCTCCGCGCCGAGGCCGGCTCGTCCATCGTGGTCGTGGTGGAAGGCGACATGGCGACCGTGAGCCGGTTCACGCCCGGACAGTCGGACCAGCAGGCGGAGGTGCCCGCGACCGCCGAGCGGATCGTCCGATCAATCATCGAACTCGGCGGCACCTATCCCGATGCGGTCCAGTTCCTCCAGCAGGCCAGTGCCGCCCGCGGCCTGACGAGCCGGCTGGCCTTCGACGCGTTGCCCGACGAGCTCGACGGAAGGCCGTCGATCCACCAGGAGGCGTCAGCCCGCTCCCGTGACATCCCCGACGACGCCGACTCTCCGGCGGCCGACGCGGAGCGCGGCGGTGACGAGCCTGAATGACGCGGCTCACCGCGCTGGAACTCTTCGGCTTCAAGAGCTTCGCCGACCGGACGCGGTTCGAGTTTCCGGACGGAATCACGGTCGTCGTGGGCCCCAACGGCTCCGGCAAGTCGAACGTCGTCGACGCGATCAAGTGGGTGCTCGGCGAGCAGTCGGTCCGCAGCCTCCGCGGCAAGGAGATGACCGACGTCATCTTCGCCGGGTCTGCCGCCCGCAAGCCGCTCAACATGGCGGAGGTGTCGCTCTGCTTCGATAACTCAGGCCGCACCCTGCCGGTGCAGAGCGACGAGGTGCAGATCTCACGGCGGGTCTACCGCAACGGTGAGAGCGAATACCTCGTCAACGGTGAACCGTCGCGACTTCGCGATATTCGCGAACTCTTCTCCGGCACCGGTGCGGCCACCGAGGCGTACAGTGTCATCGAGCAGGGCCGCGTTGACGCGCTGCTCGTCGCCTCGGGGCGGGACCGCCGCGCCGTCTTCGAAGAGGCGGCGGGCATTACCAGGTTTCGCAGCCGCCGCGCGGAGGCGCTCCGGCGGCTGGAGCGTGCCGAGCAGAACCGCCAACGGCTCGCCGACATCGTCGGCGAGGTCTCCAGCCGCCTGGAGACGGTCCGCCATCAGGCCGCCCGCGCCCGCCGCTGGCGCTCGATGCAGGATCGCCTCCGTCGTCTGCGGATCGCTGCCGCGACCCGCGACCTCTCGGGCGTCGATGCCGCCATCACCACGGTCGAGGAGTCGCTGGCCGTGGCCCGTGCGGCCTCGGCCGACAACGAATCGCGGGCCGCCGAACTCGCAGCCGCCGCGGCCACGCTGACGGCCGACGCAGAAGCCCTGCAGCCGCGGCTCGCGACGGCTCGGGCAACGGCCGCCGCGGAGAGCCAGCGGCTGGCCGCGGCCGCGGCGACCGAGACGCTCGTCCGCGGCCGACGTGGCGATCTCGAAAGCGACCTGAACCGGGCCGCCGAAGCGGTGCAAGCCGCCCTCGATGCCGACCGGACGGCAACGGCCGCCTGCGCCGCGGCCGACGCCGCGGCCGCGTCGATCGCCGCCGCGCTCGACACGCTGCGGACGGCGCTCGACACCAGGGAGACCGCGGTGGCTGGTTCGCACCAGGATGCGACGGCCGCCCGCGAGGCGTTCAAGGCCGCCACGGAGTCGCTCGCCGATCTTTCGCGTCGGCACCTTCGGCTCGAGTCGGAGCACGAACGGGCCGTGGCCGCGGCTGACGACGCCCGCGCCGCCGCCGCCGCAGCCCATCAGCTGGTCACCGACGCCCGCGGTCGGCATGCCACGCTCGGCGAATCGCGCGCGGCATGCGAGGGACACCTGCAATCGCTCGAGGCCCGGCTGGCTGCGGCGGCGGGCGATCTCGAAGCCCTCGAGGCCGCCCAGCGCGAAGCCACCACCGCCCTCCGCGGGGCGTGGCGAGACCTTGCCGGCTGGCAGGCGACGCTCGAAGCGTGTCGCGAACGACGCACGGTGCTTCAAGATGTCGTCGATCGTCATGAAGGCATCTCGGAGGCGTCGCGACGCCTGCTCCAGGACGAGGCGGCGGCCACGGTGCCCGGCCTCGCCGGCGTGCTTGCCGACCTCGTCGTCGCCGGCGTCGAGTGGGCGCCGCTGGTCGACCTCGCCCTTGGCGAACTCGGGCAATGCCTCGTGGTCGAGTCGCTCGATGAGGCGATCGGCTGGCATGCCGACTGGGCAACCACCCCCGCCGCCGACGCGGTTCTCGCCGCGGGTGGCAGGATCGGCTTCCTCGCCGGTGGCCAGCTTCGCGACCCCGACGGCTTCGAGCCCGAACATCATCCGGGCATGGTCGGCCGGCTCGACCGGCTGATTGCGGGCGCTGGTCAGACGCCCGCCATGCCCGAACTGATCCGCCGATTGCTCGGTCGCGCATGGATCGTCGAACGGGTGGAGCACGCGCTTCCGCTGCTTGCGTCGGCGCCGGCGGGCACGCTGTTCCTCGCCCGGGACGGCGCGAGCCTCGTGGCCGACGGTGGGTTCACGATCGGCTCGCCCGCTGCAACAGCGGGCCTGGTCGCGCGCCGCAGCGAACTGCGGGCCCTCGACGAGCGGCATGCCGAACTGTCGCGAGCCGTCGAGCGGGTCCAGGCCGACATCGACGCCGCGCAGGCCGCGATGGAACTCCGCGCGGGCGAGATCGCCCAGGCGGCGACGCGCCGCCTGGAGGCAGGCGAGGCCCTCGCCACGGCACGGGCGGACCTGGCCCGCGTCAGCCGCGACGAGCGGTCAGCGGGCGAGTCGATCCCGGCGGCCGAGGCGGAGGCCCGTCGAGCCGACCACCGGTTGATCACCGCAGAGTCTGCTTGCGAATCGTCTCGCCGAAGCCTCGAGGCAGCCGGCTCAACCCTCGCCACAGCGAGGCACGATGTTGACCGCTGCCAGGCGGCGATCGATGTCGTGGAACGAGACCGCGGCGCCACGCTCGACGAGATCCACCGCCTGCGGGTAGACGAGGCCGCCACCGCGGAAAAGCTTGCCCGGTCCCGCGATGCCGTCACGACCGCGGCGGCCACGCTCGCCTCGAGGCAGGCTGATGTCGTCGATGCGCGGGAACGCCTCGCCCTGGCGCAGCAGCGGGCAGACCAGCATCAGCTTGAACTGCTCGCGGCATCGGCGACCCGGGCCGAGGCCGCCTGGGTGGCCGAACAGTCGACCAACTCGCTCGCCGGCCTGCTCGATGCCGGTGAACATCTCGACGCCGACCGACAGGCCGTGGCCGCGGCGATCGAGTCGTCTCGCACCGCCGCGACCGCGTTCTCGGAACGACTGCACGCGCTGGAACTCGAGGCGGGGGAGGCCCGCCACCAACGGGCCCGGATCGTGGAGCGGATCCGCGACGAATACGACATCGACATCGATGCCGACACGGCCACTGCGAGCGACACCGCTGCGGAGAGCGGCAGCGACGAGGAACCGATCCCGGACGACCGCACCGACCTCGAGACCCGCATCGAGGAACTGCGGCGCAAGCTCGGCTCGATGACGTCGGTCAACCTGGAGGCGCTTCAGGAGGCAGAGGAACTCGCCGAACGGCTGGCGAAGCTCGAGGCCCAGCTTGCAGACGTCACCGGAGGCAAGGAGTCGATCGAGCAGCTGATCGCGCGGATCGACGAGGAAAGCCGACGGCTGCTCGGCGAGACAATCGAGACCGTTCGCGGCTACTTCCGCGACCTCTTCGAGAGGGTCTTCGGCGGCGGCCAAGCCGACATCGTGCTGGAAGAGGGCGTCGATCTGCTGGAGGCGGCGGTCGAGATCGTCGCCCGACCGCCCGGCAAGGAGCCCCGCAGCATCTCCCTCCTGTCCGGAGGCGAGAAGACGATGACCTGCGTCGCCCTGCTGCTGGCCATCTTCAAGTCGCGGCCGAGCCCGTTCTGTGTGCTCGACGAGGTCGATGCCGCACTCGACGAGGCCAACGTCGACCGGTTCGTCGCCGTGCTCCGCGATTTTCTCTCATCGACGCAGGTCATCGTGGTCACGCATTCGAAAAAGACGATGGCTTCCGCCACGACGCTGTACGGCGTCACCATGGAGGAGTCGGGAGTTTCCAAGCGGGTGAGCGTGCGGTTCGAATCGACCGCGGTGGCCAGCCGCCCCTCGGCGCGGGCGGCCTGAGGCTGAAGCGGCTGCATCCCGTTGAATTCCAGTGGTTTGCGTCCCGCCCGGCGCCTTCGGCACAGGCCGGTCGAGCGATGCCACCGGCGCGTCCGTGAAGAACGGCTCAAGTCTCACGACGCGATCTTTCGATCTACCCTGCTGGACGGCCATGCCACGGAGTGTCTGGGAGTGATCCCGACGCTCCGCTGGTGCGGCGCAGGGGGGGAACCTGCGAGTCACGGCCTCGTTCGGGAGGCGTCCTGCCCAAGGGACGCACGCCCGGCGAGCCGGTATTCACACGCCCCCTCCGCGCCTCTGGCCGGCCTTCGTGGGGCACGACGACGCGGGCGTCCCCACGAAGCAGTCCGCGTCACAGGGGGGCTGTGTTCGTCGCTCGGAAGAGTGCGGACTGGCCACGGACATATCCGGACACGAACGATCCCACAGGGAGTCCAGACGATGAAGGTTTTCA
>JBBAVQ010000146.1:0-7959 GCA_040397625.1 Pirellulales bacterium
GAAGGGGGCCTTGTCTGCGATCTCGTCACCGGGGCATTGGTGGTCCACGGCCATGATCCCGCCGCCGCGGTCGCGGCCCTCGGCCACTACGTGGCGAGCGTGCATGCCACCGACGCAGTGGCCGGAGCGTTTGCGGGGCGTGGCCGGGCGGTGCTGCTCGGCACCGGTCAGGTCGATTTCCCGGCCGTGTTCGCGGCGCTCGAGGAGCGAGGCTACCGGGGCTGGATTGGCATCGAGCCCGTCGATGAACGGAATGCCAAGGAGGAACTCTCCGAAGCGGTCGTCCACCTCGCAGCCCTGTAGGTGCCCGTACCGCTCGTTTGACCCACCTGCAAATAGAACCTAGGCTCTGATCCATGGCACGCGGCAGTTCAGCATTGCGGGCGGTCACCTGGCTCATGCTCGCCGCCTACGTGGCCGTCGCCTCGGGTGTGCCGCTGCCCATCGCCGGTTCGCCGCCTGTGAACGGCTCCCCCGCCGCGAACCGCCTCGCCGACAAGGATCGCTCGCGGCCCTTTCCGTGCATGGACAAGCCGTGCGGCTGCGCCACGGCCGAGCAGTGTTTTTCGACCTGCTGCTGCAACTCGCCGGCCGAACTTCTGGCTTGGGCCGAGGCCCACCACCTCGACCCGGCCACGCTCCTCGCACTTCAGGGGCGAGTCGCCGCCACCGCCCCTGAGGCACCGGCAGCGGCGTGCTGCTGCTCGTCTGCCTCGACAGAGCCCTCGTGCTGCACGACCACGGAATCCGCCCCGGCCGACCAGGCGACTCCCGCCGATGAAGCTGGCTCCGATTCCCTGCCGTCGAAGGTGATCTCGCTGAAGGCGATGCTCGCCTGCGGCGGCGTCCTCGCCGGCTGGACGGCCGCAGTCACATCCCTTCCCCCGCCCTCCGTCCTGCGCTGTGAGCCGTGCATGCGGCTCGTGGGCATGCTTCCCATCACCGATGAGATCGGCCACTCGGTCGATCCGCTCAGCGACGCGCCGCCTCCTCGGGCCTGAACGCTTTCTCTGCTTCGTCGTTCAGGTAGCCGCCCCGGACCGTTGCGAACGCGCGTTCGCTGTTCGGCGGTGGCTGATTCCCTCCCGGTCGGGTGCTTGAGCGCCCGCGTTCCGGGATCATCGCCCGAGGAGTGTTCCATGCGCTCGTTGTTTCGTTCCCGTTCCCTGCCCGCCGCCGTGGCGGCGTGCCTGTTCGTTCCCACCGTCGCGGCCGTCTCGTTCGGCCACGGCGTCGAGTACCAGCTCACCTTCGATCCCGTAGGGGGCAAGATCCAGACGCGGCAGATCGTCTCCACCGAGACGCGTCCGGTAACGCTCACCGACCTCACGCGGATCTACGTGATGCCCTTCGAGGTTGCCGACGGCACCACGCCGCCGCTCCACCCGGCGGCTCAGGCGGCCTGGTACAGCAAACCAAGCATCACCGAATACCCGTCGGGCAACGGCCTCTGCTATCAGTGGGACACGACGTCGCCCACCGGCGGCCAACTCGCGGGCACCAACTGGTCGTGGAAGGATTCCTCGTCGCTGCCCAATCTTGCGGGCACGGTGTTCACCTATCGGTTCACCGACCGCGTGCTCAAGTGGGATGGCTCACAGTTCACGGCGGCGGCGGCGGGAGCGACGCAGTTGCAGGCCTTCCGCGGCGACGCGACTACGGTTCCCACCGTGCTGGTGACGACCGCCAGCAGCTCTTCGCTCGCCTACTCGGCGGTCAGTGCGGTGACGCAGAGCACCAACCCTCACTCGAACGCCGGCTTCCGGCTCCTGGGTGACGGCACGAGCTTCGCACCCGCCGCCGCGGGCGTCGGCACCGACGGCATCTACCTGCAGGGCATGCAGGTGACGACGACTGCCACGACGGCGGCCGGCTTGGCCGTGGGGGCGTCGGATCCGGCCTACATGGTGTTCTACAAGAACACGTCGTTTGGCGACGCCTACGCCGTGGCAGCGGCGTTCGCCACGTCGCAGAGCATTCCGCTGAACCAGATCCAGTCGGTGCCCGAACCGACGACGTCAGCCCTCTTCGGCGGCGCGGCCGTGGCCGCAGTCGTGGAGTGGCGGCGGCGGTCGGCTCGCCGAGGATGCCGCGCATGAAGACCCGCGGTTTTACGCTCGTCGAGCTCCTCGTCGTGATCGCGATCATCGCGACGCTCGTGGGGCTCCTGCTGCCGGCGGTGCAGTCTTCTCGTGAGGCTGGCCGACGGACGCAGTGCGCGAGCAACCTGCGACAGGTGGGCCTCGGCTGGCTTGGCCACACCGAGGCCCACCGCGGCAGGTTTCCCCGGACCGACCACGAGAAGGACGTCCAGGGCCGGTCGCAGTCCTGGATCTTCACCATGGCGCCGTGGATCGAGAGCTGCGACGCGATCCGCATCTGCCCCTCTGACAGCCGCGCCGAGGAGCGGCGGGCAACGCTCGCGACGAGCTACCTGCTCAACTCCTTCGTCTCGATGGCGATTCCAAATGCCGTCGACCGGATGTCGAAGCTCACCGCCTCGTCGCGGACGCTCGTCACGTTCGAGATCTCGCCGCGGATGGCGCCGAAGGCCGCCAACGACCACGCCCATCCCAACGACTGGTTCTCCACCGGCAACATCGCCCAAGAAAAACGCTATCCGGGCTGGATCTGGTATGCGTCGCAAGGCGAGGCCAACTTCGGTGATTGCGCCGTACCCGCTGCGAGTGGCGGCACGGCCCGGACCGACCGTCTGCACGTCGGCCAGGCCAACTATCTCTGCGTCGACGGTCATGTGGAGACGATTTCTGCAGCCTCCATCGCCGACTGGGTCGCCGCCGCCGTCGCCACTCCCGACCAGCCCACGTTTGCCATGCCCGACGCCCTGCCCCGCGACCGCCGCTGAGTCGCCTCACGCACGACACGCCACCGCCACCTCACACGAGTTCCCCCATGGCTATCCCCGCCACCTCATCAGCTCCGCACGTCCTTCACCGCACGATCCTCATGGCGTGCCTTGCCGCCGGCCTCGTGCCGTGGCTCGCTCAGCGAGTGAGTGGCCACGGCGATCCCTTCGTCATCAACTACGCCTCGGCGACCAACCAGCTCACCGTGAGCCCCGTCATCTACGACGTCTTCAATGTGGACGAAAACCTCGCCACGCCCGGCTTCGGGTTCCCGATCTCGACGATTTATCCCGGCTTCAGCCGGGCCGACGCGCTGCCGGCGAACACGGCGGTAAGCCTGCATTTCACGTCGCCACTCACGTACTGGAACCCCACCACGAGCCCGCTCGACCCGCTCCCCGTCGCGTCGGGCACGATCAGCGTGATCAATCGTGCTGCGGCGACGGCGACGATCGCGGCGGCCGGAATCGGCGGCACGAACCCGCTGTTCCTCGATACGTTCGTTGGTCGCCCGGGCGAGCATCACCACTTCACCGCCTACGAACTCACGCACCCCGATGCCCCAGGCCTCTACGGGCTCTGGGCCGAGGCGACGGCAACCGGGCCAAGCTATCCCGGGAACGCCACCGCCCCAAGCGCCCCATTTCTGATCGTGCTCAACTGGGGCATCGAAGACGAGCAGCAGTATCAGGACGGTGTCACGCGGCTGGCCGCCCTGCCCGACCCCGTGATCACGATCACGGTCTCGAGTGGCACGCAGACGCAAAGCCAGGCCGGCCATCCGCTCCTCTCAGGTGCAACACCAGTCGTGAAGGCGGGAGCTGGCGCGCTCCTCATCGATCAGGCCAACACCCTGACCGGCTCGACGACGATCCAGCAGGGCACGCTGCGGCTGGCGCATCCGTCGGCGCTTGCCGCAAGCACGATCGTGCCGCTCGCCAGCGGCACCCTTGCGGTCACGCCCTTCCTGCAGACGACCGTCGGCGGCTTGGCCGCGAACGCCGGCGGCATGATCGATGTCGGCAGCGGCATGATCACCGTCGCTCGAGGCCTCGCCCCCGCCGACATGGTGGCCGCGATCCTCACGGGCCTCGGCGATGGCTCGTGGAATGGCGGGAGCGGGATCACGTCGAGCGTCGCGGCGGCCGATCTGGCAGCGAGCGTCCCGCGGACGGTCGGCTGGCTCGACTATGGAGACGGTTCGGTGGCCTTCGCCTTCGCAGCGCCGGGCGACACGAATCTCGACTGGCAGGTGGACATTCTCGACGCGGCCAACTTCCTCGCCGGCGGCCGTTTCGACTCGGGGCTGCCCGCGAGTTGGAACGATGGCGACTTCACCTACGACGGCGTCACCGACATCCTCGACGCCGCGGGCTTTCTCTCGACGGGGCTGTTCGACGCGGGGGGCTACAACCCGCCGACGCCAACCACCGCGGTTGCCGCCGTTCCAGAGCCGTCCACGGGTCTCATCGTCGTCGCCGCGGCGATCATCGCCTGCTGCCTCAATCGCCGACCCTGATCGCCGCCTGCCGCCGTCACGCCAGCCTGGCCGCCAGCGCGATTGCTGCCGTCTCGACACGAAGCACGTGCGGCCCGAGCGACACCCGCCGCCCCCCGGCGGCCTCGACGGTTGCGAGTTCCTCCGCGGTAAAGCCCCCCTCGGGGCCGACAAGGGCAACAACCGACCGCCCTTCCTCGACGACCGCGTCGACGGGCAGCCCATCGCGGTCGGCGACGACGAGCGTGGCGCCGCTGCTGGTGTCGCGCACGATCTCGGCGACGCTCCTCGGCGGGGCGATGGTCATCACCGCATCGCGGCCGCACTGCTTGCAGGCCTCGATCGCGCCGCGGGTGAGCCGCTCGACGGCCGCCGGCGTGGCCTCCGCAACGCCGCGGGTCGTCGCCAGGGGCACGAGCCGCTCCACGCCGAGTTCCGTGAGCTTCTCGACGAGCCACTTCTGCCGCTCCCCTTTGGGAAGGGCGACGGCGAGTGTGACCGGCACGCGTGTCGACCGCGACTCGGTGACGGCCTCACCGACTTCGAGCCCAACCTCATCGCGGCCGATCGATGCCACCCGCGCCTGCCACGACGTGCCGCGGCCGTCGAAGACCACCACCTCGTCGCCAACCGTGCACCGCATCACGCGGGCGAGGTGCCGGGCCTCGTCGCCGGCAAGCACGGCCCGGCCGTCGCGAGGCGGCGTCGACAGGAAGAATCGCTCGCTCATGGAATCGTTCGTCTCGCGTCGTGACGGTCTGCAACGTCAAAAAACGCGGCGAAGTCTCTCCTGACCCGTCGCGTGGCCACCGCTACACTTCGGCCATGGTACGCGATCGACTCATGCTGGCGGCATCGGCCTTCGATGGCGGGCTCGACCCCGCCGCGTTCCACGCCGCGCCGTCGCGGGAGGAGGCGCTGGCGAGGATCGAATGGCTCATCGACAAGCGGCAGCGATGCGGCCTCGTCGTGGCCGATCCGGGCATGGGCAAGAGCCATCTGGCAGCGGCGGCGGCTCGGCGACTCGGCGGACTCGGCGCGGAGACGGCCGTGCTCTCGCTTCGCGGTCTTCCCGATGGAGACTGGCTCGACCTGCTCCTCGCCCGGCTACCGCTCGACCCGGCCAGCCGCAGCGAGTCGGTGCGGCCGTGGCTCAAGCTCGAGAATCGGCTCCGTGAAAACACGCTCATGGAGCGGCCGACCGTGCTGATCTTCGACGACCTCGACCATGCACCGGCCGATGCGGCCGATGGTGTCGCCCGGCTGGTCGCAGCCGGCGAGCCGCGGTTTGCCTCGACGTGCGTGATCGCCACGACGACACCAGCGGGGCTCGCCGCCGTTCCTGACGCCGTCCGGAATCGCTCGGCCGTGAGGATCGACCTGCCGCCGTGGACCGGCGACGACGTGGCGGCGTACGTAGCCTGCTCACTCGATCGCGTCGGCGCCCACGACGAGTGCTTCTCCCGGGCGGCCGTCGAGACGCTCGCGCGGTTCGCGGCGGGCATGCCCCGCACGGCCTGCCACCTCGCCCGGCTGGCGGCGATCGCGGCCGCCGGCGAGGGGTTGGATCGCGTCGAAGCTGCGACCATCGAGCGCGCCTGGCGGGAACTGGTTCCCAGCGACGAGCCGCCGCACCCCGCCGTGGATCATGACGTCGCGCCGGCCGCGGCTTCCACGGTCAGGGCCGTGCGGCAACTCTGGGGCTGACGCTCCCCGTAAGGTTTCGCCTACACTCGGCCTCCGCGGACTGCATCCTCGTCCGCGACAGGAGCAGGAGCCGAGCGTTGGCAAAGCAGGAAGCGAGCGGATCCGGACGCGTAGTGGCGATCTCGCCGGACGACGGCTCGACGATCGACCTGAAGAGCCCAGCTCTCGCTGCCTTGCTCTCGTGGCTCGTGCCGGGCCTCGGCCAGCTCGTGCAAGGGCGGCGATTCAAAGGCCTCCTCTTCATGGCCGCGCTGGTTCCCACGTTCCTCGCCGGCATGTGGCTCGGCGACGGCCGGGTGGTCTACGCCTCGTGGAAGCCGGGCGAGAAGCGCTGGGCCTTCATCTGCCAGGCCGGCATCGGAGCCGCCGCCCTTCCCGCGATGATCCAGTCGTGGCGGCTCGAGGGTCCGGCGAAGCAGCCGGCATTCCGGAGCCCGTTCATGGCTCCGCCGCTCTCCCGCGGCCAGCCGGTGTCGCCGGCCTACGCCGCGGCGCTCGTGAAGAACGACCCCGACATCGACGCCGACGACTTCCGTCCGCTTCCCCCCTGGCAGCAGTTCCGACCGCCCCCGCCGCCGGGCATGCTCGATCGCACGCCGGCCGATCAGGTTTCGATCTGGCACAAGCGGCTGGGCCGGTTCTTCGAGATCGGCACGCTCTACACGATGCTCGCCGGCATGCTCAACGTGCTCGTGGTCTACGACGCCTGGTCGGGCCCGATGCACCCCACGCCGCGCGACGAGAAGGGGAAGCAATGACGCCGCTGGCCGCACTCATCGCCGTCACGCTTCTCGACCGCGTCCCGGGCGTCGTCTACGGGCTGCCGCTGGTGCTCGTGGCGGCGATCGTGTTCGCCGCCACGCACCATGAGGATTCCACCGCGATCAAACGGGCGACACTCGAATGGATCGGCTGGCTGGGTGGCATCCTCGGCGGCGTGCTGGTCGCCGTCTGGCTCGTAAGCTGGCTGGCCTGATGCGGATCACACGCGATCCGGCGCCGGCCCCCATCGCTGACGCGATTGGGCTTCCTGACCAGGAAGCGTAACGCCGTCAGGCGTACGGCTGAACTCCGCTCGCGGCGTGCGTCAGGTTGCGGCCTGGGCCGCGGCGCGGCGGAGCTGACCGCAGGCGGCGTCGATCCGGGCCCCCTTGCGACGCCGCACCTGCACGTTGACGCCGGCGTCTCGAAGCACATCGAGGAACCGCTCGCGAGCCGCCTGCGCGGGCTCCTTCCAGGGCATCCCAGCCACGGCGTTGTAGGGAATCACGTTCACCAGCGCCGCGCGATGACCCATCAGCCGCGCCAGGTCGGCCGCATGATCCGGCGAGTCGTTCACGCCGCCCAGGAGCACATACTCAAACGTCAGCCGTCGGCCCGAGGTCTCCCAGTAGCGGTCGGCCGCCGCCATCACGTCGGCGAGGCCGATCGCCTTGTTCACTGGCACGAGTCGCGTGCGGAGATCGTCGTTCGCCGCATGGAGACTGACGGCGAGGTGGTAGCCGGGGTTGGCGGCGGCGAGCCGGTCGATGCCCGGCGGGAGGCCGACCGTCGAGACCGTGATCCGCCGCTGCGAGATACCGAGTCCCTGAGGGTCTTGAGCTTCGGCGAGCGCGGGCAGGAGCCGATCGAGGTTGGCCAGTGGTTCACCCATCCCCATCACCACGATGTGACTGAGCCGCTCGTCGGCCGGCAGCAGCGCCGCGAGCCGCAGGAGTTGCTCCACGATCTCGCCGGTGGTCAGGTTCCGCACCACGCCATCGATTCCACTGGCGCAGAACACGCAGCCCATCGCACAGCCAACCTGCGAACTGATGCAGACGGTGCGGCGGTCGCCGTCGCGGAGCAGCACGCACTCGATCCGCTGGCCGTCGGCGAGCTGGAGAA
>JBBAVQ010000147.1:0-7918 GCA_040397625.1 Pirellulales bacterium
TGTCCATCGCGCCGCTCGGGGCTGCCCACGCCCTCTCGCCGGACGCTCGTCTCGGCCCTCCAGGCCTCGACTCGCTGCATGTCCGCTGCGCTTCGCCATCCTGGCTGCGCTTGCTCCCATAGCCCGCTCGAGGGCATGGGCAGCCCCGAGCTGTGGTCGTGCCCGTGAAAGCCGAAGGCCGTGAGGCCTCGGGCGACTCTCGCGGGGCGCCGTGCTCATCCCGGACACGCCTCACCTGGACGCACCCCACGCCTTACGGCGTTGGGCTTGGACAGGCGAATGCCCAAGGCTGCAGGGGCCATGGATGGCCCTGCACGGTCGCCTGGAGGTGCGGCCGCCGGCATTCGAGCCGCACCTTGGCCGCGGCTCGGAATGCCCAAGGCTGCAGGGGCCATGGATGGCCCTGCAGCCGTACATTCAGAACACGTCGAGATGGAAGTGGTGGCCTTGGTAGTAGCGGCGCGACTTCGGGTAGTCGTTCTGCCAGGCGCGGTTGTAGACCGGCACCCGCATCTCCTGCGGATAGCGGTAGTACAGGTCGTTGGCCGACTGCATGTAGCCGTCCTGGTAGAAGTTGTGCGGATACCAGACGTACGGATAGTGGTAGAGCCGGTTCCAGTCGTGGGCGTTGTAGGAGTTGCCCCACTGGTAGCCGTAGGCCTGTGTGCCGGCCCCGACGGGCGCCTGGGCGGCCGCGTCATGAGCGGCGAGAGATACGAGCGCGAGAGCGGCGACCGCCCCCGCGGCGAGGTAACGAAGCATCGCATTGTCCCCCTGAGAATCCAGCGTCAGGAGGAGTATCGACCGTCCCTACGACCGGTCTTCACGGAAAATCCCGCAGGGTCGCCCGGCGGCTCAGGCTCCAGGAAACCGTCCCTCGGCGAGATCGCGATCCCATTCGTCGAGCAGCGGCCAGTGAGGGGCGCAGGTGCCGAAGTCGGCGAGTTTCAGATAGCCCTTGAGGCGGGCGATGGTGGCGGCGAGCAGCCGGTCGTCCTTTTGAAAGATGGGGCCGTGACTCGGCAGCAGCCACTCCACGTCGCTGGCGGCGATCCGTTCGAGCGACTGAATGAACGAGGGGATGTCGCTGCCGTGGTGCGCGTCGATCGCCCCCACCGACCCGTCGCGGTAGATGTTGTCGCCCGAGAGCAGGAGGTTGCCCATCCGAAAGGCGAGCTGGCTGTCGGTGTGGCCGGGCGTGAGCCAGACGTCGAGCGACCGGCCGCCCACCGCGATCGTGTCGCCGTCGACGATCTGACGATCGACCTTCACCTTCGGCATCTCGAGGTGGACGTTCTGGGCGTCGATCTCGGCGAACGTCTTGATCCGGTCGCCGCTCTCCAGAGAGGCCACAGCCTTGGGGTGGGCGAGCACCGGCGCCTTGAGGATCGACTTGGCCTTGGCGAGCCCCTGGATGTGGTCCACGTCGGCGTGGGTGGCGACGAGCGCCGTGCACTGCGACAGCGGGAAGTCCATTTGCCGGATCAGCTCGACGATCTCATCGACGCTCTCTTCGTAGCCGATGTCGATGAGCGCCCAGTCTCGGTCGTCGTAGACTAGGTAGACGTTGCAGCCGATCCGCCAGCCCGCCTGGTAGTTCATCTCGATCACACCGGGAAAGACGGGGCGGCGTTCGAGCATGGTGGAGAGGCAGACCGCAGGGGGATGAAAGACCGGGTTTGCGGGGAAATCCCGCCGAGGACACACTTGGCTCGACTCGTGGCTCGGCTCGCGGTCGAGCGGGCCGGTCGCAGTCTAGGACGGCGAAACCGCGGCGGCAACGAACGCCCCGGCCGTCCGGTCGGCGTGGTGGTTCCAGAGGATCGGAGTGCCGAGTCGAGGCAGATCATGGTGTCCAGTGGCCAGCCCGCCGCGCCGTCGTTTGCCGCCTGGGCCGGTAGCGTGGCCGAACTCTGCGACGCCGTCGATCGCCTGACGCCCGTGGCCGCGGCACTCGGCGTTGCCGACGCGTCGACTGCCGCCTGGCACGGCGCCCTCTACGGCAAGCTGCGGCCGCAGGTGTCGCAGGAGCCGCTGTTGGTCGCCGCCGTCTGCGGAGGGACGAACACCGGCAAGAGCCTGATCACCAACACGCTCGTCGGCTCCAGCATCAGCCGCTCGACGCCCGAAGCCGCCCGCACGCTCCATCCCGTTGCCAGCCTCGCCCGGGGCGTTGCGGCCCGCACCGACTTGGCCGTGCTCTTCCCGGGCTTCCGGCCCGTCGCCTGGCGGAGCGAAGCCGACGCGGTCGATGCCGCTGCCAGCGACGTGCTCGTCTGGCGGGAGGATCCCGGTGGCGAACAGCCCGAGCGACTCGTCGTTCTCGACACGCCCGACATCGACGGCACGCTTCGTGAGAACTGGCATCGGGCCGAACTCGTCCGCAACGCCTCCGATGTGATCGTTGCTGTGCTCACGCAGCAGAAGTACAACGACGCCGCCGTTCGCGATTTTTTTGCGGCCGCCGCGGCCGCCGGCAAAACGGTGATCGTGGTCTTCAACATGGTCGACTGGCCGCGGCAGCGGGAGCGGATCGCCGGCTGGCTGGCCACGTTCGCCACCGAGACGGGCGTGGCGGCGGCGGCGGTCTATGCCGGACCTCACGACTTCGATGCCGCCGAGGCGGGCAGGATCACGCTGATCCCGCTTCCCGAACTGACGCCGGGTGGTGTCGAGGTGCCGCTGGCAGAGCGGCTCGCGACCGCCGATTTCGATCGCATCAAGCGTCAGGCCATGGCCGGTGCGATGCGGGTGGTGGCCGATCCGGCACAGGGGCTGGCAGACTGGCTCGACGCCATCGACCGAGCCGCGGCGGGCTGGCGAGACGCGCAGCGGCTTTTGGAACGAGAGGGCCGCGTGCAGGTGGAACTGCCGGCGCCGCCCAGGGAGATCGTCTGGGACGAGGTCTGGACGTGGCTCGAGCCGCGGCGGTCGGCGGTCGATCTCGTGGTCAGCGGCGGCTATCGCACCGTCGGCCAGGGAATGTCGTGGGCCGCCCGCCGGCTCGGGATCGGCCGCACGGCCGCGGAACGGAAGGAAGACTTCGCCGCCACCGAACTTGAGGCGCTCAAGCGGGCGCTCGCCGACTTCATCGACCGGCTCGACGACGCCTGTCGCCGCGACGAGCGGCTCGGGCGGCTGCTGGGACCGCGGCTCGCGACGGCCGACCGTCAGGCCTGGTACGCCGACCTCGAGCGACGGCACGAGGCGCTGCCGCTGGTGTCGGACGACTACCGCACCTTCGTGCGGACGGAACTCGACCGTTTCGCCGCCGCGAATCCCGGCATGGTGAAGGCGGTGCTCACCGGGCTCACCGTCGGATCGGTCGTGCGGCCGGTGATGACGCTGGCGCTGTTCAGTGCGGGGGCGGCCGCCGTCCCAGCCGCGGCGGGCGTCCTGCACCATGTGCTTGACTTCGGCGTCACGGTGGCGGCGCCGCTGGCGGGCGAAGGGGCGGTCGCGGCCGCATCGCAGGGCATTCGGCCGTTGATTGAGCGGCTGTTCGCCGGCTGGTCGGCGGAACGGGGTCGGATCCTCGCCGAAACGCTCCACGACGTGGTGCTCGGCGACGGTGTCGAGGAGATCGGTCGGTTGGCGGCGTCGGGCTCACGGCCCGAGCTCGTCCGGGCGCGGCAGTTGTTGGTCGAGTGTTCCCGGGAGTGCGGCTGACGATGGAACCAACGAACGGATCGCCGTCATCCACGCCGGCCGCGGAGCCCGACTTCGCGGCATTCGACCTGCTCGTCGACGCACTCGGCCGCTGGGCGCCAGCCGGCCCCGCGTGGCCCCCGGCCCGCCGCGTGAAGAGCGAGTGGGAGGGAGTGGCCCCGCGGCTCGACAAGGCCCGCCTCGAACTCTCGCGGGTGCTCGTTGTGGGCGTGGTCGGCGGCACCGGCACCGGCAAGAGCACGCTCGTCAATGCCCTGGCCGGGAGCGAGGTGACCACGGCGGGCGACGTGGCCCGACCCACCACCATCAACCCCGTCGTCGTGGCGGCCCGCGACGTGGACGTGTCGTGGCTGCCGCTCGACGCGATGCAGGCACGACTCGTACGCAGCGACTCGCCCGCCGTCGCCAACATCGTGCTCGTTGACTGTCCCGATCCCGACACGCAGGCCGTCGTCGGCGCACCGCCCGCCGAAGCGTCGAAGCCGAGCGCCACCAACCGCAATCGCGATCTTCTCGAGGCGGTGCTGCCGGCCTGCGACGTGCTCCTGCTCGTCTCGACCGCGCAGAAGTACCGCTCGTGGATCGTGGCCCGCGAGGTGGCGGCCTTCGCGCCCGGCCGGCCGCTGCTGTTCGTGCAGACGCACGCCTCCCGCGATCCCGACATCCGCGCCGACTGGCGAAAGGAACTCGAGTCGCAGGGATTCGACGTGCCGCGGATCTTTCGCATCGACGGGGTCGAGGCGGCGGCGCGTGCCGCGGCCGGACTCGAGCCCGAAGCCGGCTTCCGCGACCTGGTGGCGGCCATCGACGGGGAACTCGCAGGCCGCGCGGCCCGGCGGGTCCGCCGCACGGGCGCCCTCGACCTGGCCGCCTGGTTCACGCGGCAGGCCCGGGGCGATCTCGCGGCGAGCGGTGAGCCGGTGGCGGCGCTCGCCGCCGGCGTCGAGACGGAACGCGGTCGGCTGGAGGCGATTCTTGCCCGCTCGATCGGCGAGACGCTTCGCGCCAATCGCTCGGCCTGGCAGCGGCTGATCGCCGACGACGTGGTGGCCCGCTGGCAAGGCGGTCCGTTCGCGAGCTTCCTGCACGTGATCGCGGCGCTGGGGTCGTTCTGGAACCGCGTGCGTCCTGGCACGGGCGTCGTCGGCAGGCTCCTCGCCGGTCAGTCGGTGTCCGGAGCCGGCGCCCCCCGGGACGGCGGCTGGAAGGCGGTCGAGGAACTCGGTCTGCCGGCCGGCGAGGTGGAGCAGTCGCGGAGCGTGCTCGCGGGGCTCGCCGCCCGGGCGGGTATCCAGGAGCCACTCGTCGGGAGGGCACGGCTCGATGATGCCGCTGCCGCGACTGCGACTGCGGCGCTCGTCGACCGCGCGGGAGCGTGGCTCTCCGCGGGCATCGATCGACTCGTGGTGGAGCGTCGCGGCCGCGTCGGTCGTCCCGCGATCCATTGGCTCTTCGAGGGGCTGTTCTCGGCGCTGCTTGTCACGGTGCTTGTGCGGGCCGGCTGGAACTTCTTCCACGGCAACCTCTGGGAGGGAAAGCCCGTCTCCGGCATCGGCTTCCTCGAGGAAGCGATCGTCTGGGTGATCCTCTGGGGGCTGCTGCTCCGGTGGCTGGTTTTCGCCCTGGTGCGGCTCGGCCTCGATCGCGACATCCAGGGGCTCGTCGGCTCCGTCGCCTCGTCGCGGCTCGTCGATCCCTTGCTGGCCGACTTCTCGTCGGCCGCGTCGGCGGTCTCGACGTGGATCGATGAGGGCACGCGGCTCGGCGCCGAGGGCGACCGCCTGGCGGCGGCATGCGGCGAGACACCCGGCCTCGGTCGCCTGCGGAGGTCGGCGACGTGACCGGCTGCGGGCCTGCGATCGCGACGCTCGCCTGCCTCGCGGCCGTTGCTGCCTCGTGGGCGGCCGCTGCCGAACTCGACGAGATTCAGACGCGGGGAGAGATCGTCTGGGCCGCTGACCAGGAAGGGGGCGGCCCGCACGTGTTTCCCGATCCTGCCGATCCGCGGCGGCTCACGGGATTCGAGGTGGAGTTTGCCACACTGCTCGCCGGCGAACTCGGCGTGAAGGCCCGCTTCCAGCAGGGGCAGTGGGACCGGCTCCCGCTCCTGCTCGACCAGACGGCCGACTGCGTGATCAACGGCATCGAGCTCACGCCCGAGCGGCGGCGCGACTACGGCTGCTCGCGTCCCTACTTCGGCTACGCCCTGCAGATGGTGGGCCGCCGCGGCGCGCCGCCGGCGATGCTCACCGACCTCGCCGAGGCCGGGCCCGCGGGGGCGTGGCGGGTGGGCGTGCTCACCGGCTCCGCCGCCGAGATCGAGATGCGGGCCCGCGCCGCCCGCGGCGAGGCGCAGGTCGAGGTGATTGGCTACGACGGCACACTCGACTCGATGGAGCAGGTGCAGAGCGGCGTGCTCGACGCCGCCGTGCTCGACGACTGCATCGTCACCTTCTATGCCGACCGCTTTGCCGCCCTGCGGAACGTCGATCGGCCGTTTGCCGGCGGCCTGTACACCGTGCTCACGTCGCATCGCACGCCGAAACTCGCCGCCGCGATCGACGGGGCGATCGGCCGGCTGATCGCCGACGGCCGGCTCAAGAAACTCTACGACCGCTGGGATCTCGCCGGGCGTCAGCAGATGCTCATGCTCCGCGATGCGGCCGAGATTCCCGTCGCCCGCGGCCGCACGCTCGGCGAACTCGTTCGGCAGACGCTGCCGCTGTTGCTCTCGTCGGCCGGCATGACGGTACTGCTGTCGTGCGCCGCGTTCCCGCTGGCCGTCGCGGCCGGCCTGGCCGTGGCGGTGGGGAGGCTGTACGGCCCGGCGTGGCTCAGGCCGTTGCTCACCGGCTATGTCGAGGTGCTCCGCGGCACGCCGCTGATGCTCCAGCTCTACGCGATCTTCTTCCTGCTGCCCAAAATCGGCCTCGCCCTGCCGGCGCTCGCCGCGGCGATCATCGGCCTGGCGCTCAACTACTCCGCCTACGAGTCGGAGATCTACCGAGCCGGGCTCAAGGCAGTGCCACTCGGGCAGTTCGAGGCGGCCCTGTCGCTGGGGCTCACGAAGTGGCAGGCCCTTCGGCACGTGCTCGTACCGCAGGCGGTGCGGATCGTGATGCCGCCCGTCACGAGCGACTTCATCGCGCTCTTCAAGGACACGAGCGTCTGTTCGGCGATCACCGTGATCGAGCTGACGAAGCGATACAGCGTGCTCGCGCTTTCGACGGGCCGAATCGTGGAACTGGCGGTGGTGACGGCGGTGCTCTACCTCTGCATGAGCTGGCCGCTGGCGATCCTCTCGCGGTGGTTCGAGTCGCGGCTCGACCGGCCGGCGGGCGGCGGATCCTGATGGGAATGGCGAACGGCATGATCGAGATCGACTCGTTGACGAAGCGCCGCGAGGGCAGGCCCGTACTCGATGACGTGAGCCTGCGCGGCGCCGAGGCCGCCGTGACGGTGCTCGTTGGCGCCTCCGGCAGCGGCAAGAGCACGCTGCTGCGGTGCATGAACGGCCTCGAGATCTTCGAGGGTGGCACCATCACGATCGCCGGTCACCGGCTCACTGCCGGCGGCCAGTCGATCACGGCGCTCGACGACCTGCGGCGGGACGTCGGCATGGTGTTTCAGCAGTTCAACCTCTTTCCGCACCTCTCCGTGCTCGACAACGTGATGCTCGCCCCTCGCGTGGTGGCGAAGGTGCCCGTCGAGCAGGCCCGGTCTCGTGCCGTCGAGTTGCTCGACCGCGTCGGTCTTTCGGCGTTCGTGGCGGCACGGCCCGCGACGCTCTCGGGTGGCCAGCAGCAACGGGTGGCGATCGCCCGCGCCTTGGCGATGCGGCCGCGTGTGATGCTCTTCGACGAGCCGACCAGCGCCCTCGATCCCACGATGACCTCCGAGGTGCTCGATGTGATCCTCGATCTCGCGAAGGCGGGGCAGACCATGGTGGTGGTGACGCACGACCACGGCTTCGCGAAGCGGGCCGCCACCTGGGTCGTGGAACTCGCCGCGGGCCGGGTCGTCCGCCAGGGCACGGCGGATGCGATGCTGCGGTGATGATCCAGGAAGCCCAATCGCGTGAGCCGTGGGGCCTTTGCGTGGTCGCGCCGCTTGGTGCTGCCCATGCGCCGGCGTTGGACGTTCTTCTCGCCAGGAAGCCCAATCGCGTAAGCGATGGGGGCATTTGCGTGGAGCGCCGCTCGGATCTGCCAACGCCCCGTCGCCGGACGTTCGCTACGGGCATCCTGCC
>JBBAVQ010000148.1:0-7871 GCA_040397625.1 Pirellulales bacterium
GGCCGGGCCGGTCCGGCAACGGCAACTTCGTGCTCAGCACGTTCGCCGTTCTCGCAGGCGCGCCCGGCGCAGCCGATACGCCGACTGCCGTGCGGTTCTCGGCGGCGCGGGCCGACTTCGAACAGCCGCAGTACGGCGCGGCTGCGGCCATCGACGACAACTCCGAGACCGGCTGGGCGGTCGCCGGCGGGATCGGTCAGCCGCACGAGGCGATCTTCACGGTGCATCCCGACACGAGCCTGGCCCCCGGGGCTCCGGTCACGATCACGCTCGATCAGCAGTACGCCGACGGGCAGCATGCCCTCGGCAAGTTCCGGCTTTCGGTCGTTCAAAAACCTGCGTCGGCACCGTGACGCCAGCCAGTAGTACCACCATCCATCTTCGTCCCTCGATCGTTCTTCCGCTGAAAGGAGTCTCGCCATGACCCCCTCGCTCACGTCCCGCCATTCGCCGACCGCGGCCATCGCCCTCGTGGCGGCAGCCGCCGGCATCCTGATCGGCTTCGGTTGGCGAGCTGAGTCGCCGCTCCCGCGCGTCGCGGCGATGACGTCGCTCTCGCAGGAATCGTTCGCCGTCTGCACGACCCCGATGGACTCGTCCGTCGAGGGCTTCTTCGTGCTCGACTTCGAGACCGGTGACCTGACGGGGAGCGTGCTCAACCAAAACGCCGCCAAGTTCGGCGTCAACTACCGGTGGAACGTCCTCAAGGACCTGGGATTCAAGACGGGCAAGGTGAAAACGCCGAAGTTCCTGCTCGTCCCAGGGATTGCAAACCTTGGCGGAGCCTCTGGTGGCCGCTTGGCGCAGTCGGTGCTGTATGTGACCGACGCGGCCACTGGCGTGACGGTGGCCTACGGTATCCCCTGGAACTCCCAGCAGGCATCGGCCGGAGGCCGGCAGGCGGTCCTGGAGCTCGTTCCGCTCGACATCGCCAAGCCCCGCGGCGGTGGAGACAAGGCCCAGTAGCATGCGCCCCGGCAACGAATCCTCCGTGGAAGACCTTACGGTGATGGTCAATGGCGTCGCCCGTCCGGCGGCCGCCGGCACATCGCTCCGCGACCTGGTCGAGGCGCTCGGCTTCGCCGGTCGGCCGATCGCCGTCGAGGTCGATGGCGACGTGATCCCGCGAGCGGCGCTGGCCGACCGCACCCTCACGGGTGGCGAACGGATTGAGATCGTGACGTTTGTCGGCGGAGGCTGACCGGAGACCAGCATGCATTCAGTGGACACCACCGCCGCGACACCCGCCCTCGATGACGCACCGCTCGTCGTCGGCGGCATCACGCTCGCCAGCCGCCTGGTCGTGGGCACGGGCAAGTATGCCAGCTATGCCGAGATGGCCCGCAGCCTGGACGTTTCGGGCACCGACTGCGTGACCGTGGCGGTCCGCCGCGAGCGGCTCGTCAACGCGGCGGGCGAGAACATCCTCGACCACCTCGACGCCTCACGGTACGCCCTCCTGCCCAACACGGCCGGCTGCTACTCGGCCGACGATGCCGTCCGCGTGGCCCGCCTCGGCCGAGAACTCCTCCGCGACATGGGTTCGGCGACGTCGGAGTGGGTGAAGCTCGAGGTACTCGGCGACACGAAGACACTCCTGCCCGATCCCGTGGGCACGCTGGAGGCCACCGAGAAACTGGTCGCCGACGGGTTCACCGTGCTGGTCTACACGAGCGACGACCCGGTGATCGCCAAGCGGCTCAAAACCCTCGGCGCCGCGAGCGTGATGCCGGCCGGCAGCCCGATCGGTTCCGGCCAGGGCGTGCTCAACGCCAACAACCTGCGAATCTGCCTGGAGTATCTCAAGGACGGCGATCCCGCCTATCCGGTGATCGTCGATGCCGGCGTGGGCACCGCGAGCGACGTCGCCTTCGCGATGGAACTCGGCGCCGACGGCGTGCTCCTCAACACGGCCATCGCCCATGCCAAGGATCCCGTCCGCATGGCGGCGGCGATGCGGGCCGCCTGCCAGGCCGGCCGGCTCGCCTTCCTCGCAGGCCGCATTCCGCGGCGGCTCTACGCCACCGCGTCGAGCCCGGACGAAGGCCGGATCGTCCGCCCCACCTGAATCCCGGGAACCACCACGGTGCTGGCCAAGCGGATCATTCCCTGTCTCGACGTCGATCGCGGCCGGGTCGTGAAGGGAACGAAGTTCCTCGAGCTCGTCGATGCAGGCGACCCCGTCGCGGTGGCGGCCCGCTACGAAGCCGAGGGGGCCGACGAGCTGGTGTTTCTCGACATCACCGCCAGCCACGAGGGGCGGGGCATCATGCTCGACGTGGTCCGGCGCGTGTCGGAGACGGTGTTCATGCCGTTCACCGTCGGCGGCGGCATCCGCACCCTCGACGACGCGGCGCGGCTGGTCCAGGCCGGCGCCGAGAAGGTGAGCATCAACTCGGCGGCCGTCCGCACGCCCGACCTCGTCACGGCCGTGGCCGATCGGCTCGGCAGCTGCGCGACGGTGGTCAACATCGACCCCAAGCGGGTGATCAGAGACGGCCGCGAGATCTGGGAGGTGTTCGTCAACGGCGGCCGCGTGCCGACGGGGCTGGAGGCGGTCGCTTGGGCGCGGGAGGTCGAGCGGCTCGGCGCCGGCGAGATCGTGCTCACCTGCATGGACCGCGATGGCACCCGCGAGGGGTACGATCTCGAGATCACGGCGGCCGTGAGCCGGGCGGTGGGCATCCCGGTCGTGGCCAGCGGCGGGGCGGGTGCCCCGGAGCACCTCGCCGACGCCGTCGAACGCGGCGGGGCGGATGCGGTGCTCGCCGCTGGAATCTTCCACTTCGGCCAGTGTACGATCCGCGAAGTCAAAGATCTCTTCGTTCGCCGCGGCATTCCCGTCCGGCCCGCCTGCTAGTTCCCCGGTTCGTCCCCTCCGATCAGCGTCCGCCATGTCAACGATCGACTCAGCACCGAGTGATGTCGCCAAGCCCGTCGGCGCCAACGGCTACAAGCACGAGATCGACCGCCTCTTCGAAGCCCTCGTCAAGCTCAGCGGCAGCGACCTCCACCTCAAGGCCGACCAGCCACCGATCATCCGCGTGAAGGGCACGCTCCAGCCGCTCAAGCACCCCAAGATCGACGATGCGCGGATGCGGCAGCTCTGCATGCCGATCATGAGCGAGCGGCAGCGGAGGATCTTCGAGGAGGAGGGGGGCGTCGACTTCGCGCACACGTGCGTGGTCGAGGGCGTGAAGTGGCGGTTCCGAGTCAATCTGCTCACCCAGCAGGGGGCGATGGGCATGGTCGCCCGCCGCGTCAACAACACGATCCCCGACTTCAAGGGCCTCTTCCTGCCGGACAGCATCGAGCGGCTCTGCGTGCTCGACCAGGGGATGGTGCTCCTCGCTGGCGTGACGGGCTCCGGCAAGAGCACCACCATCGGCTCGATGCTCAACTACATCAACCGCACCTACCGCAAGCACATCCTCACGCTCGAAGACCCGATCGAGTTCGTGTTCACCGAGGACAAGTGCCTGATCAACCAGCGGGAGATCGGCGCCGACGTCAAGAACTTCGAGATCGGGATGAAGCACGCGGTCCGCGAAGACCCCGACATCATTCTCGTGGGCGAGCTCCGCGACGTGGAGACCTTCAAGACGGCGATCCACGCCGCCGAGACGGGGCACCTCGTATTCGGCACGATCCACGCCGCCAGCGCGTCCAGCTGCATCGGCCGCATCCTCGACCTCTTTCCCCAGGAGGAGCACGCGTCGATCCGCAGCGCCATCGCCTTCAACATGAAGGGGATCATCGCCCAGAAGCTGCTCAAGTCGATCAAGCCGGGCGTCAGCCGCGTGCCGGTCTGCGAGGTCATGTTCTTCGACGTGCTCGTGCGAAAGTACGTGCTCGAGGAGCAGGACCACCTGATCGCGGATCACATCAAGAAGTCGTTCCGCGACGGCATGCAGGACTTCACCCAGAGCCTCAAGAGCCTCATCGACCAACAGCTGATCGACCGCAACGACGCCATGGAAATCGCGCCCAACCGCGAGGCCCTGGAAATGGCGCTCAAGGGAATCGGAGTGTCGTGATGCGGAATCGCCGCTGCGTCGTCCCGTCGACAGCCTCGCTCGCCGGGTCGATCCTCGCCGCCGTGCATGCGCTCGCCGCAGCCCCGGCGCTGGCCGATGCTGCCGGCTCAGGCTGGCCGCAGCACCTGCCGCAGGGCTGGGATGGCCGCGGCGGTGGCGGCGGCCTCGCGATCGCTCCGGCCGTGGCCTGGTGGTTCTGCGTGCTGGCGTGGATGAGCACGATCGACTGGGTGAGTCGCGATGCCACCAGGCATAAGGGCCAGCCGGCCTTCTGGGGCATGGTCTGCGGCCTGCCCATGTTCCTGGCCGCGATCATCGCCTGGTGGATCCCATCGGCGCTCGGCGGCATCGCCCTGATGATCGTCTCCTGGCTGGGGCCGACGATCGCCTACGCCGTGGTCCGCAACAAGGCCCTGCCCCCATCGGAACGGATCCTGACCGTCGGCCACGGTCGGCGGATCGTCGCCGGCCTGCTCGCCCCGCTCGGCGTCGAGATCGACACCGGCTTCGACGAGGCCGACCTGATCCCCAAGGTCGCCTTCGTCGCGGCTGGCGGCAAGGATGCGACGGAGAATGCGGCCCGCCTGGAGGCGGCGTCGAAGCTGGCCGGCTTCGAAGAGGCCCGCAAGACGATGCTCGGGGCGGTGATGGCCCGGGCCAACACGCTCGTGATCGACCTGGAGCAGGCCGGGATGGGCGTGCGGCACGAGGTCGACGGTGTCTGGGAGAAGGCCAAGATCCGACAGCCGCCACGGAGCCGCCGGGAAAAGGAATCGTGGGTCGAGGCGCCCAAGTCGAGCCTCGAGGTCGGCCAGGCGGTCGCGGCGGCGATCAAGGCGCTCTGCGGACTGCCGGCCGGAGCCAAGGAGGCAAAGGGGGCCCCCTTCGTGCTGCAGGTTGATGGCAAGCCTCGGAACTGCCGTCTCTCGGTCGGGCGGCAGCCCTCGGGCGAGCAGCTGGTCGTGAAGATCGACCCGCCGGCCACCATCTTCAAGAAGCTTCCCGACCTCGGCATGCCGGCACCGCTCTCCGAAAAACTCGTCGGCCTGACGGCGGTCGAGAAGGGACTGATTCTGGTGTCGTCCCCCCCGGGCTCAGGCCTCACCACCACGTTCGACCTGATCGTGCTCTCGGCCGACCGGCTGCTCCGCGACTTCATCTCGATCGAGGACGCCGCGGCACCCTCCCGCGACATCCAGAATGTGAAGCCGGTGCCCTACGACGCCCGTACGGGCGTGACGCCGCTGGCGGCCCTCGAGAGCGTCCTCCGCACCTACCCCAACGTGATCCTCACCCGCGACATCCGCGACAAGGAACTCGTCGTCAAGCTCCTCGAGCTGGCGGCCGACGACAAGTTCGTGATCGTGAGCATCAAGGCGACCGACGCCACCGATGCGATCGCCAGGATCCTCGCCTGCGGCGTGCCCCCGCAGACGCTCGCCACCACGCTGGTCGGCTCGGTCTCCCAGCGGATGGTCCGTAAGCTCTGTCCGAAGTGCCGGGAGGAGTATCCTCCCGACCCCGAGCCGCTGCCAAAGGTCCTCGCCCAACTGAAGCTCACCCCCGAACAACGCAGCCGCATCCGCAAGCCGTCGCCGCACGGCTGCCGCGTCTGCGGCGGCACGGGCTACCTGGGGCGAACCGCGATCTTCGAACTCGCGAGTGGCTCCACCGTCCGCAAGGCGATCGCTGCCGGCACCGACGCTGCCACGCTCCGCAAGGCCGCGGTCCAGGATGGCATGGCGCCGCTCGTCGAGGCGGGTAAGGCCATGGTGCTCGAAGGCGTCACGTCGATCGACGAGGTGCAGCGGGTTTTCGCGACGGCCCAGCCACCGCAGCAGCCGGCGGCCGCCGCCAAGGGAGCGCCGAAGAAATCATGATCAACTTTTTTCTGCTCGGCCTGTTCCTGGTGGTGACCTTCGCGCTGTGGCGCGAAGGTCTGTGGAGTTCGGCCATCATGCTCCTCAACATCCTTGCCGCGGCGACCTTCGCCACCGCCTGGTACGAGGCGGTGGTGGCGTTCCTCATCAAGCGGGGCATGTCGAGCTACGACTACCTCCTCGATTTCCTCTGCATCTGGGGCCTGTTCGCGATCATCCTGCTCGTCCTCCGGGAGACCTCGGACCGCGTCTCGCGGACGAAGGTCCGATTCCGCAAGCCGGTCGAGCTGTTCGGCTGCCCGGTCGTGGCAGCGGCCACGGCCTGGATCGTGGTCTGCTTCACCGCCGCCACGCTGCATACCGCCGCCTTGCCCCGCGACCTCATCCAGGCGACGCCGGAGGCCCGGATGTTCTTCGGGCTCGCCCCCGACCGGTGCTGGCTCCAGTGGGTTCGGGGCTCGACGCTCCACGGCCCGTTCGCCCGTCCGGAGCACGCGTTCGACAAGCAGGCCGACTTCATCGTCCGCTATGCCACGCGACGCAAGCAGCTCGAGTCTCAGCCCGAACTCCGCGTGAGGCGGTGAGCCCGTGGCCGCCGAATCGCCCATCGACGCGACGGCCGATTACCGGCCGGTGAGCCCGCTGGCGGTCGCAGCCCTGGCGGCGGGATGCTGTTCGGCACTGGCGGTCATCACCAGGTTCGCGTGGGCGGTGCCTCTCGTCGGCATCGCCCTCTCCTGGGCGGCGCTCGCCGACGTGGCCCGGCCCGAAGCCCGCAAGGCCGGCCGGCTGGCCGCCCTCGCCGCATTGGCGCTCTCCGTCGGGTTCGGCGGGCAGGCGATCGCCGGGTTGCTCATCGACCGCTGGATCATGGCGGGCCGCGCCAAGGCCGCCGCCCACGCCTGGATCGATGCCGTCCGCGAGGGGCGAACCTCCGAAGCACTCAGCCTGTGTGCAGCCACGGTCCTGCCTGCCTCGTCACTGCCGCCCGACCTGGAACACGAGGAACTGGAGTCGGAACGATTGAAGCGGTTCGCCGAACTGGCCGCGGTGAAGGCCGTGATCGGATGCGCGTCGTTGCGGCCGCCGATCACACAGGCCGCGGCGGCTGGCACTGACGACGGAGCCTGGATGCTCCAGGCCGACCTGTCCCCGTGCGGCGATCCCCACGCCGTGCTGCGACTCGCGGTTGTGCCCCGGCGGATTCGCGGCACCGCAGGCCCCGTCGAGCAGTGGCGGATCGTGGCCGCCAGCATCGACCGCTGACGCTCACGCCTCGCCGGAAAAGCAGCGCACGGCGGCGATCGAGTCGGCGCCCGCCGCGAGCATCACCAGCCGGTCGAAGCCGAGCGCCGCACCCACGCCCTCCGGCATCGTCCTGCCGTGGGCGCCAAGCAGCCGCTCCGGAACCGGGAGCACGTCGCGGCCGTCGGCCGCCCGCATTCCGTTGGCCGCCGCGATCCGCGCCGCGAGCGTCTCTCGGCTCGGATCCTCCTCCCAGCCGTTGGCGAGTTCCACGCCCTCCACGAAGAGTTCGAACCGGCGGGCCACGCCTGGATGGCCCGGATCGAGCCGGGCGAACGCTGCCTGCGATGCAGGCCAATCGACGAGCATGGTCGGCCGGCCGCGGCCGAGATGCGGCTGTACGACCTCGGCGAGCAACGACTCGAAAGCCCGGTCCCAGCGGTCGGCCGCCGAGGCCCCGACGGCCGGCACGGGCATCGCCACGCCGTGCCGCTCGATGGCCGACTCCATCTCGGCCGTGGCCGCCGCGAGCGGATCGACGCCGGCATGCGCGGTGAACGCATCCCGGCATGTCAGCCGCTCGATCCCCTTGCTGCCCAGCGTCGCCGTGCAGATCTCGGCGAGCAGTCCGATCGCATCGTCGAGCGTGCTGCCCGGCTCGTACCATTCCAGCAGGCAGAACTCGACGTCGTGCTGCCGTCCCCGCTCC
>JBBAVQ010000149.1:0-2813 GCA_040397625.1 Pirellulales bacterium
CGGGCCGCAGCGCCTCGCCGAAGGCCACCGCCTTGCCGGCGATCACGTGCATCAGCGGTCCGCCCTGCTGGCCCGGAAACACGGCGCGGTCGAGGAGTTTGGCGTTCTCCTCGCGGCACATCGCGATACCGCCGCGGGGGCCGCGGAGCGTCTTGTGGGTGGTGCTCGTCACGAAGTCGGCCACGGGCACCGGGTTGTCGTGGACGCCGGCGGCGACGAGGCCAGCGTAGTGGGCCATGTCAACCAGCAGCTTCGCGCCCACCTCGCGGGCGATCTCGGCAAACCGTCCGTGGGGGATCTCGCGGGGATACGCGCTCGCCCCTGCCACGATCAGCTTCGGCTTGTGCTCGCGGGCGAGCCGGGCCACCTGGTCGAAGTCGAGCAGGCAGTCTTCGCGGCGCACACCGTAATGGACGAACTTGTAGAACACGCCCGACGCATTGAGCTTCATGCCGTGGGTGAGGTGGCCACCGTGGGCGAGGTCGAAGGCCAGCACGGTGTCGCCCGGCTGCATCGCGCAGAGGTAGACCGCCGCGTTGGCCTGGCTGCCGGAATGGGGCTGCACGTTGACGTGCTCGGCCCCGAAGAGCGCCTTGAGCCGGTGGCGGGCGATATCCTCGACCCTGTCCACAAACTCACAGCCGCCGTAGTAGCGGTGGCCGGGATAGCCCTCGGCATACTTGTTCGTGAGCACGCTGCCCACCGCCTGCATCACCGCCGGACTCGTGAAGTTCTCGCTCGCTATCATTTCGAGGCCCTCCTGCTGCCGCACCTGCTCGGCGGCGATGGCGGACCAGACCTCGGAATCCTCGAGTTCGACGAAGTTGGCTGGGGCTTGCATCGGGAGTCCTCCTTGGGGCAGGCGGGCGGGCAGATCCTTGATTGTGGAAGGGTCGGGAATGACCGTCAACGAGCCTGCCTTCCGCCGCGGCACGGTCGCAATGGCACGGATGGCCGTGGCGTTGGGGCTCGGCATGGTCCTCGCCGGCCAGGCACTCGCCCAGGTGTCGATTGTCGAGCGGCTCTCGCTCACAGGCACCGTGGAGGCCGTGGCCGGCACCCGCCTTACGGTGCGGGACGACTCGGGCACCCGCCACGAGGTTCGCGTCCAGAAACCCGGCGAACCGGGCGTCCCGCTCGCAGACGGCCGCCTGCTCGCCTTCCCGGCCGAGGTCACGATCACGGGGGTGGTCGATGCGGCGAAGCTCAAGACGGGACAGGTCGTCCGATTTCGCACTCAGCTTTCCGGCAAGGGAGTCGCCGACGCGGAACTCTCCGCGTTCGCCGTGATCGACGCAGCCGACGCCACGATCGGCGTCGCCTGGCCCCACGGACCACCGGCGGCCAAGGAGACCACCGACTGCGTGGTCACCGCCGCCGTGCTCCGCGCCAGCCGCACCCGGCTCGCGGTCGAACTGCCCGCCGGCCAGCCGTTTCCAAAGAGGGTGGTGGTGGTCTGCCGACTCGCCGACGACGTCCGAGCGACGCTCGACAGCCACGACCTGAAGCGGCTCGAACCGGGGGCTTCGGTCTCCCGACTCGAGGCGGTGCGTCTCGATTCGGGCGACGTGGTCGCCAAGGCGCTCGTCGCCCAAAACCCCGTCGCGACGTCCGTGGCCGCCAAGGGCGACGAAGCCATCGAAAACAAATACCGCTCGCTCTCCGACACGCCACCCGCCGAACCGCGGCTCGTCCGCTCGCCGCACTTCGCCTTCCAGACCGACGTCTCGGACCGCGAGTGGGCCGTGATCCGCGACAAGCTCGAACGCATGGTGAACGTGATGGAGCAGTTGTTCGGCCGCAAGGCGGGCGGGTTGGTCGAGGGCTTCATCGTCCGCGACCTCGCCGCCTGGCCGGCGGGCGCGCTCGAGGAACCGATGGGCCTCGAGAAGATCCGCCGTCGCGAGGGGGTCTGCTTCAACACCTCGGTCGGCCGCCTGCGGCGGGCCCAGCTCTATTCCTGTGACGATCATGGCGTGATCCAGCACGAGTGCGTGCATGGATTCTGCCACCTGACGTTCGGCTCGACCGGACCAACGTGGCTCTCCGAGGGCGTCGCCGAACTGGGTAATCACTGGCGCGACGGCGACATCTCCGTGCAGCTCGATCCGCGGGTGATGGCCTACCTGCAGCATGCCTCCCCGAAGCGGACTCTCGCCGAGATCGCCGGGCCGGGCCGCGAACCCGCGGGCACGTGGCAGGACTACGCCTGGCGCTGGGCCCTCTGCTACCTGCTGGCCAACAACCCGAACTACGCCGACCGCTTTCGCCCCCTCGCGGTGGCGCTGATGGAGGGACGGCCGGGTGTGTCGTTCGAATCCGTCTATGGACCCGTGGCCCGCGAGGTCTCGTTTGAATACGACCAGTTCCTCGCCGCAGTCGGCGATGGATACCGCGCCGATCTCACCGCCTGGCCGTGGAAATCGAGGGCCAGGCCGCTCGCCCCAGGAAGCGACGTGCGTGCCAACGTCACGGCGGCCGCCGGCTGGCAGGCGGCAGGCGTGTCGGTCCAGGCCGGCGCACCCTACGCGATCGACGCCGCCGGGACATGGCGAACGGCGGAGGCGGGCTCGCCCTGCGATGCCAACGGCGACGCGGGCCGCGGCCGGCTCATGGGCGTGGTGTTCCACGACTACGCGCTCTCGCCGCCGATCCCACTCGGCGTCGCGGCGGAGTTCACCGCACCGTGCGACGGCCAACTCTTTCTGCGGTGCGCAGACGACTGGACGCAGCTGGCCGACAACGACGGCCAGATCGAGGTGACGATCACCCGCCGGTAGCGTAGGTTTTCAACCTGCGTGAAAAACATCACA
>JBBAVQ010000149.1:2913-7819 GCA_040397625.1 Pirellulales bacterium
ACTCGGCATCGCGCGTCACCCCACCGAGAGGAGCTTCATGTCGAAGACGAGCGTCGAGTTCGCCGGGATCCCAGGCCGCGCCGCCGAGCCATAGGCGAGGTTTGCCGGGATGATCGCCGTCAGCCGTGTGCCCACCTTCATCTGCGCGACGATTTCGTCCCAGCCTTTGATCACCTCCCCCTTGCCGAGCGTGAACGAGAATGGCGTGTTCTTGTCGCGGGAACTGTCAAACTTCGTGCCGTCAGTCAGCCAGCCGGTGTAGTGGGTGGTCACCTTGTCCCCCACCCTCGGCGTGACCCCCGTGCCGGGCTTGATCACCCGATACGTGATGCCTGAGAGCGTTTTCTGGAAGTCGGTGTACGACGTCCGTGCCGCGGCGACCTGCATCGGGCCGCTCAGCTTGGAAAACAGGTTGCTGCGACTTCCAGACTGGCCGAGGAAGGCGAGCCCCGCCGCGCCGCCACCACCGGAGAGCCCCTGCACTGCCGCGAAGCCATCGATCCGTCCGTCGCCATTGCGATCTGCGCTGGCCGCGAACGCCTCCGCCTTCGGACGCTCCGAGCCGGTGAATGCGGCAAAGCTGGCGAGCCGGGCGTTCACCGCCGGCGACACGCTGCCGTCGTAGATCTCCGTGCCCGGGCCGCCGTTGCCGCTGGTCACGATCACGTCGTCGATCGGGTTGGCGTCGTAGCGGCCCGCGGCCACCGCCATGCCGCTGCGCAGCAACGGAGTGAACGGCGTGAACCTGTCAACCTTGCGGGCCGTAGCCCCGGAGAGGTCGTAGATCTTGACCAACGGCGTCATGCCCGTGCCGCTGGCGACTGCCAGTTCGGTCCGGCCATCGCTCCTTGTACCGTCAACCAGCGAACCGCCCACGAACGTGCCAACGTCGGCAAACGCGATCGCGGCCCCGCCCAGGAAATCCTCGCCGAAGGGAACGAACGTGCGGTACGGCGTCGGCGAGATGGTGCCGCCGAACGACGGCGAGAGAAACACGCTCACCTCCGAGCCTCGCGACTTCGCCGCGGCGATGTCCTGCCAGCCGTCGCCGTTGACCTCGCCAGCCGACACGGCCACGCCGCTGAAGTAGGAGTCGCCAAACGGCCGCAGCCGAAACTCCGGCAGCTCGCGGAGCGAGGTCACCGCTCCCGTGACGATGCTCGTGAACACGCGGATCTCAGCGACCCGCCCCGGCCCCGACCCGACGATGATCTCGTTGCCCGGCAGACCATTGACGTTGGCCATCGCCAGCCGCGTGCCCCCACGAAACGCCTCCTCGAAGGCGAGCGTCTCGGCGACGACCGTGCCGGTCTCAGCCTCCACCAACTGGATCAGCGGCCGGCTCCCCGGGCCGATGTCGCTGCCGATCGCCACCATCGAATGAGCGAACACCTGCCGGGGTTCGAGGGCCTCGAGCCTCAGGCGGCTCGCGTCCGCGGTGCGGCGGCGGGCAGACGACGAACGAGACGGGCGACGGGCGGCCATGGAAACCCCGATGGAATGGAGGCGTCAAAATGGAGGTGTGCCGGCGGATCGCCGGCCATGCCGGCAACACCCGCCAGTACGCTCAGGAATAGCCTGCGGTTCGGCTCGGGGCAATTATCCGGCAAACGAGGGTCATTCCAGCCGCATCGGCTCGGGCATGAACGTCAGCACCGGGATCACGAGCACCGCCAGGCCGAGGACCGTCCGCAGCGTCCCCAGGGGCCGGCCGTCGTCGGCGATCGGCGGATGATCGACCCCCATCATCGTCACCAGCACCAGCATCACCACCCAGTTGAACTGCCCCGTCAGGATCACGGCCGCCATCGATGCGAGCAACACACAGCGGGCCACCCAGTTGCCGGCCATGCCGAAGACGGCCCGGCAGATGTGACCGCCGTCGAGTTGGCTCATCGGCATCATGTTGAGTCCGGTCACGAGCAGGCCCACCCAGCCGGCCATGAACAGGGCGTTCGGCGCGACGGCGGCATCGGCGGGCAGGTCGGGCCGCACGAGCGACTGCACCCAGCGGGCCAGCGGCGGCATGGCAAAGGGCGTGTCGGCATCCGGGCCGCCGCCCGTCAGGAGGCCGAGCGCCAGCAGTGGCACCGCCACCACGAGCCCGGCGAGCGGACCAGCCGCCGCGATGTCGAAGAGCTGGCGACGATTGGCCCGCGCCCCCTCCATGCCGATCACGGCGCCGAGCGTGCCCGTGAGCAGCACCGGCACCGGGATGAAGAAGGGGAGCGTCGCGGGGATGCGGTGGATCCAGGCGGCGATGAAGTGGCCCGCCTCGTGCGCCGTGAGCACCGCCATCACCGCGGCGGCATAGGCCAGACCGCGGGGCCAGTGCGTCATGAGGTCGGGCCCGATCTCGTCGAGTCCCAGCAGCAGCGGCTGCCAGCCGGCCGCACCGGCCGCGAACGTGGTCATGCACGTCAGGAGATAGAGCAGCGCCTGCAGCCGCAGCCGCGGCGACGGCCGAGACCGCAGGAGTGTCTCGAGGTCGGGTCCGGGGGGCGAGTGCGGGGGCTGCATCGTTGGTGATGATCCCAAGAATACAGGTTTTCGAAGCCTTCTGATAAACTGCCGGGTCCATTTTCACGTCCGGTTTCACTCCCGGCACCGCCCGAGGTTTTTCATGCCCCTCCGCCTGCCCTCGTCCCTCCGCCGCCATGCCGCCCTCGCCGGCCTGCTCGCCCTCGCCTGCTCGGCCACCGTCCGTGCCGCCGACAAGCCGGAGGTGATCGCCGTCGTGGCCATCGATCCCTACTCCGACCTCCGCAGCCAGCTCACCTGGGTTGGGGAGCACGTGGGCAATCCCACCCTCGCCGGCTTCGCGGAGTCGTTCATCCTGCTGGCCACGCAGGGCAAGGGCCTCGCCGGCCTCGACGTGAAACGGCCGGTCGGGATCGTGATCACGACCGAGGGTGGCCCGCTGCCCACGGCCCACGCGTTCGTGCCGGTGAAGGACCTCGACAAGCTGCTCGTCGCAATCCAGGGCATGACCGGCCCCGTCGATGACGCAGACGGCAAGCGGCGGATCAGCCCTCCCGGCGCGCCGCCGCTCGAGATCGAGGAGAAGGACGGCTGGGCGATCCTCTCGCAGCCGGGCTCACCGGCCGACGTGGCCGACCCGCTCACGCTCATCGGACCGCTCTCCAAGGACTATTCGATCGCCATCGAACTCTTTCCGAGCCGGATGCCGGGCGACATGCGAGAGCGGCTCAAGGCACTGCTCGACGAGGCGGCCCGCAACGCGGCGGCGCAGGGTCAGGCGATGGACGACAGGCCCCTCCGCGCCGGCATCGAGAGGCTCGAAGACGTGGAAAAACTGCTCTTCGGAATGGCGGTCGACACCGAGAACGACGACATCCACCTCGACATCACCTCGGTGCTCGAGGCCGATGCCGCCGCCGTGGCGTCGTTCAAGGATGCCGGCAACGCCACCTCGACGATCGCGTCGCCGGCCACGGCCGACGGCAAGCAGGCCGCCCTCCGCGGGCACTACGCCGTCAAGGTGCCGGCCGAAGGCCGCGCGGCGGTGAGGGCCGGCCTCGACCAGGCTCTCGAACAGGCCGACGACGATGCGACCGCCCGCGTGGTCGCCAACCTCGTCCGCGATCTGGTGGCTGCGATGCTCGACACCGGCACGATCGACGCCGGCTTCACGGTCGATACGAGCGCCGCCGACGGCACGAGCCCGCTGCCATCCGTCACGGTCGGCATGAAGGTGAAGGACGGCGCGGCCCTGCAGAAGCAGGTGAAGGAGCGGCTTGGCCGGGCCGATGCGCTGCCGCCGCAGGTGAAGGTGGCTTTCGACACCGGCAAGGAGGGAGCCGCCACGCTCCACGAAATCACGGTCGACGTGTCGGGCACGCCCGCCGCCGAGCAGCTCGGCGAGACCGTGAAGCTCACACTCGCCGTCACCCCCGACCATGCATTCCTGCTCGCCGGCGGCGACCAGCGGAAGCGGCTCGCCGCAGCGTTGGCGAGCGGTGGCAAGCCGGTGGCCGAAGCGGTGCCCTTCGCCGGCATCGATGTGTCGCTCGCGGCCATGGTCGGCTACGCCGCGAGGATGATGAAGGCCCTTAGCCCCGACGACCCGCAGGGCGAGGCGCTCCAGGACGTCGCCGATCAGGCAGCCGCGATGAAGTCGTCGCAGGTGCAGTTCTCGGCGAAGCCGATCGAACGCGGCGTGACGCTCCGGCTCAAGGCCGACGCCGGTGCGCTGCAGACCGTCGCCGCCAGCACGTCGATGCAGCAGCAGCCGGCGGCACGGGTTCGCCCGGCAGTGCCGCTGCGGCCCGCCCAGCCACGGGTGAACGAGAAAGACGACACCCCCGCCATCGCTCCCTAACCTTTTCTTCTTGCCGCCTACCCCTGCCATGATCGCATCGTCCGCCTCCGGGCTCCGCCGCGAGATCGCCGGCGCGAATGTCGCCGAACTTGCCGAGACCTACGGCACACCGCTCTACGTGTATGACGCCGAGGTGATTCGCCTCCGCTGCCGCGACCTCGCGGCCTGGGACACGGTTCGGTTTGCGCAGAAGGCCTGCTCGAATATCGCGGTGCTCGACCTCGTGCGCCGCGAGGGCGTGCTCGTGGATGCCGTGAGCACCGGCGAGATCCACCGGGCGCTCGCTGCGGGCTATGCGCCACACGCCGCGAAGGCGACCGGCGCCGATGCCCTGCCGCCAGCCGATCCGATCGTCTACACGGCCGACATCTTTGACCGCGACAGCCTCGAAGCGGTCGTCACGCACGGCATCCATGTCAACTGCGGGTCGGCCGACATGATCGAGCAGCTGGCGGAGCGGATGCCGGGTGCGTCGATCACGCTCCGCGTGAACCCCGGTTTTGGGCACGGCCACAGCCAGAAGACCAACACCGGCGGCGAGGGCTCGAAGCACGGCATCTGGCA
>JBBAVQ010000150.1:0-7817 GCA_040397625.1 Pirellulales bacterium
GATGGGGGCAGGGAAGGGGCAGCCGTACGCCTTACGGCGTTACGCTTCCTGAGGCCGTACGCCTGACGGCGTTACGCGTGCTGAGACGCCGTCTAGAGGGCGAGGCACGCGTAGGCGAGCAGCGCCGCGGCCGCGGGGATCCACCATCGGCTCGCCGCGTCTGCACACCGTTTGCGGGCTGCAACTGCCGCCGCCAACACCACGACGACCGCCGCGGCCTCGACGGCGAGGACACCGGGCGTGGCGGCCTGCAGCCAGCGGATCGCGAGAAACGCGCCGCCGATCGCGCCGCCCGCGGCGAGAGCGTTGAGCGGCCGGTCGGCAGGGGGCACGGCTGCGGTCGCGGCGGCCAGGTGCATCGCAAACGGAAAGTAGAGTTCGCGGTTGCCGGTCGCCTTTGCCGCGACGGCCCAGAGGAGCGCCGGCGCGACCGCGGCCAGGGCGGTCGGATGCAGGCCGCCGGCGGCGTGGCCCACGCAGGCGATCGCGCCGAGCACCGTCCAGGCCGGCCCGCCGAGCACATGGGCAAGGGCGAGGAACGCGAGTTCGATGGCGATGAAAGCGGCCACCCGCATGGGAGGCTCCGTGGCGGCTTGGCGGCAGCGGGGCGTCGATCCAGACTACGCTTTTTGGCCGTTGACCGCGGCCGGCGGTAGGAGCCACGGCGGATGAACGAATGGATCGCGTTTAGGATCGTGGCGGTGATTTGCGGCCTGCTGGCCGTGCTCGCGAGGGTCGCGGGCAACGACGAATCGCCTCGGGGCGAAAACGATTCATAGTCGTGTCGCTATATTCCGATAGGATTGTCGGTGTTGGCGAGCGTTCGGGGCCGTCGGAGGCGATGTGATGGTCGATGCCAAGAGCAGGTCTACCCGCCCGCCGCGGCTGATGACGCTCGAATGCCTCGGGCAGGCGGCCGAGTGCCTCAAGACCCTGGCGCACCCGCATCGGCTCCGCATCGTGCAGATGCTCCTGGGCGGCCGCTACACGGTCGGCGAGTTGGCGGAGGCCTGCGGCATCGCCAGCCACATGGCGTCGGAGCACTTGCGGCTGATGCAGCGGTGCGGATTTCTCACCGTGGAGAAGGACGGCCGCTGCGCGTATTACGCGATCGCGGAGCCGCACCTCGCCAGCATCATGCACTGTATCGAAGACCGCTTCGGGGGCCCGAAGGGGACGCGAACGGGTGCCTGATACGGTCCATACGTGACCCTCGTGCTCGACTGCACGGCACGTGAAAGCCGACCGGCCGTGAGGCCGCGGGCGAATCACGCTGAGCGCCGCATCGTGTGGTGGTTTGCCTCACGCCTCATTGCGTCGGGCGTGGACGGCGGCCGCGCGAGGCTCGGCGCATGCCGGCGACGTCAGTCGGCCGCGCAGGATTCGGTGACGAGCCGGCGGAGCGACGTGTAGTCGGTCTTGCCGGTGCCGAGCACGGGGATCCGCTCGATCCGACGAACCTCGTCGAGCCGCATCACGCCGCGCAGGCCGTCGGCGAGCAGGATGTCCGAGGCGTCGCGAAGGGGCAGGTCGAAGGTGGTGAACAGGACGACGTGACGGCCGTCCGGCGTCTCGATCCCCTCGACGGCGACTCTCGGGCCGTTGTCGTCGGGTGGAAACCGCCTCTGAAACGGCTCTTCGAGTGCCGGCAGCGAAATCATCTCGCCCCCGGCTTTGAGGAACCGCTTGAGGCGGCCACGAAACGTGAAGGCGCCGTCGGCGTCGGCGGAGACGAGGTCGCCGGTGCGATACCACGAGTGGCCGACCGCTTCCACGAACGGCGAAGGTCCGTCATGGCGGTGGTAGCCGTGAAACACCGATCGGCCGCGGACGAGCAGCATGCCCGTGGCCCCCGCCGTCACTGGCTCGTTCGTCTCGGGATCGACGATGATCGTCTCGACATGGCTCACGGGGCCGCCGATCGACCCCGCCTTCACCCGGCCGAGACGGTTCGCCGCCACGACGGGCGAGCATTCGGTGATCCCGTAGCCCTCGAGGATCGTGGCCCCGGGAGCGAGCCGACGGCAGGCGGCGAACGTCGCGTCGGGGCAGCGCTCCGCGCCGGTGATGATCTTCCGGAGGCTTCGCAGCTCGTCGCCCGAGCAGGCGGCGAGGATGTAGCCGAGGAAGGTGGGCGTGGTGAAGAGCATCGTCGGCCGGTACGACTCGACCAGCCGCACCAGCCCCCGGGCGTCGGTCGGGTCGGCGTGCCGCACAGACCGGATCCCGGCCACGACCGGCAGCAGCACGTTGCCGGTGAGCCCAAAGCTGTGAAATGGCGGCAGGAAACCGAGCAGGGAGTCGTCGGCGTCGGGCTCCAGCACCTCGAGACTGGCCGCCACGTTGGCGAGCAGGTTGTCATGGGTGAGCGGGACTGTCTTGGGTGAACTCTCCGAACCGGAGGTGAACAGGAACACGGCGGTGTCGTCAGACTGCTGCGTCGGCAGCCGGCGGAGAAAACCGCGTGGAGCGAGCCACGCGGCAAGCATGGTCGTGGCGGCCTCCAGCCGGCCGATCCCCTGCTTGATCTCCTCCAAAAACACATAGTCGGCCCCCTCGACCTCGATGCCGAGCCGATCCACGAGTTTCCGCGACGTGAGGATCCGCCGCGTGTCGGTGATACGGATGCCATGGGCGATGTTGGCGGGGCCGGTGGTCCAGTTCATCATCACCGGCACCTTGCCGGCGAGGTGCAGCGCATAGAAGACGATGTCGGCGGCGGCGCTCGCCGGCAGCATCACGCCCACGTGCGGTTCGGGATAGTGGGCGAAACGGCGCGCCATCAGGGCTGCGGCCACGAGCAGCCGTCGCGCGGAGAGCACCCCCGAGACGCCATCGGCCACGGCGACGGCATCGGGCGCGGCGAGCACTCGACGGACGAAGGCCTCGGCGACGGTGTCGGCGAGCACGGTCCGCTCGCCCCGGCCGGCGGCCTTCGTCCAGGCGGGCGGAGCCGCGGCCGGGCGGGTCGGTGCGGAAGTCGCGGCCAGTTTGCCGTCGGCCAGCGCCCAGAGGCCGCCGAGCGTGTCCACCACCGCGTCGCTGCGGAATCCAAACTGCTGCTCGATCGTGAGGGCCAGCTCCATGCGATCGAGGCTGTCGAGGCCGATGGCGTCGAACTTGGTGTCGGCCTGCAGTTCGTCCGGTGTCAGTTCCCGCTTGAGGTGTGCTGCGAGCAGCTCGTTGACCAGCCGGATCGTCTTCGGCGAGATGGTGGACGGATCGACGCTCGCTGCCGACGACGCAGCCTCGAAGCGGCCCGACGAGGGGCCGAAGAGGGCGTTGTAACGCACGAACAGGGGCCGCTGTCCGCCGTCGGCTTCGTACCACGATTCCAGAAACGCATTGAACTCCTCCCGCGAGCCGAGTGGCAGGCGGTCGCGGGACATCACCTCGGCGTGCAGGTGCACCGGCCGCCGCGGCAGGAAGAAGACCAGGCTGGCGAGGCACCAGCCGACGGCGGCTGCCGCCGCCCGGCCGAGGTCGGGAAGCGTTCCGCGGCGGGCGCAGCTGAACATGCTCCCCCACACGCCGCGGGTGCGGATCAGGACGACGTTTGCATGAGGGCAACGGGTGAGCAGTTCGTGGACGACGCGGGCGGAGCCCACCACCTCGCGGTCGCCGCGTTGGAGCCGGCCTGAGGGATAGATGAGGAAGCTCTCGCCCGCCTGCATCCGAGCGGCCACGGCGTCGATCAGGTCGCGCGTCCGCGCGGCGGCGTCGCGGCTCTGGGCCGAGAGCTCGGGCACCTCGAAGGCGCGGACGAGCTTCATCAGGGGCAGCAGCGGGAGGAGCCGATAGACTCCGGAATAGACGAGCGGCCGCAACGGCGCTGTCAGCGGCACGTGCGCGAGCACCGTGGGCGGATCGACATAGGCCGGATGGTTGGGGAGAACGAGCGTGGGGCCACGGAGGCCGCGGACCGCCTCCATGCCGTCGGTGGTGACACGATACCGGAGGTGAAGCAGGAGACGCACGAGTCTCCAGAAGGTGCGGTCGATGCGCCAGTTCATGCGTGGTGTCTCCGCGGAGTCACGGGTGTGTTAGGATATCCGCCCCGTCGGTTTCGGATGGTGACGTGGCGTTTTCTACGATCCCAGATCCATGCCAAGCGTTCGTGCGATCGCCGCGCAACTGAAGGTGTCGGCCGCGACCGTGTCGCGGGTGCTCAACAACCATCCCGGTGTGGACGAATCGACGCGGCAGCGGGTCCTGTCGCGGATCAACGCCACCGGATACGTGCCGAAGATCGGCCGCCGCGTCACGAACGTCATCGCCCTGGCCTATCCCGACGATCCGGTGCGGTCGGAGTACGGCTCGTTCGAGCCGTCGCTGCTCAGCGGCATCATGCGGGGCCTCCAGGAGCATCACTACGACCTCAAACTGCTGAGCCTGCGTCGTGACAAGGCCCCCGATGAGACCTACACGCAGTTTTTCCTGCGGAAGGGAATTCAGGGCGTGTTGCTCCGGTGCGTTCAGCACAGCAGCGAGATGATCAAACAGATCGCCCGGGAGGGATTTCCCAGTGTGGTGGTGGCGGCCCGGTTCGATGAGCCGGAGGTGAACTTCATCCACGCCGATTCGTATCCCAGCAGCAGGCGGGCTGTCGAGCACCTCATCGGCATGGGGCATCGCCGGATCGTGCTGGCGATCCACAACGTGGCGGATACCGACCACGCCGATCGGCGGCGGGCCTACGAAGACGCACTGGCCGCCGCCGACATCCCGCTCGATCCTTCGTTGATCATGGAGCTGCGGGCCAGCCTCTCGTCAGGCGAGCAGGTGCTCGACGCCATCCTGGCCATGCCGAGCCGGCCCAGCGCCGTGTTCGCCACCAATCCGATGACCACGCTCGGCATCATGCGGCGTGCCCAGGAGCGGGGAGTTTCCATTCCGGCCGCGCTGTCCGTGATCGGGGTGGATGACAGCGACGTGCGGATGCACGTCTGGCCCCGGCTCACGGCGGTCACGCAGGACGCCTCCACGCTCGGCCACGAGGCGGCGGCCTGGCTGACGCGGGTGGTGTCGCGGGAAGAGGCCGTGCGGCAGTGCCGGCGGACGATCCCGACGACGTTCGAGGTGAACGGCACGACGGCCCCGCCGGCCCGTGAGCAGACGGCGCGTCGTTCCGTTCGCGTCAAGCGGCCGGCCCGGACGCGGAAGCAGCCGGAAGAGAACCGCTGAGGCGGTGTCCAGCGTTGCTCGCCCGAGGCCTTACGGCCTTCGGCTTGTACGGAGCCTGTGCAAGCCCAACGCCGTGAGGCGTGGGGCGACCTGCCACGAGACGCGGTGTTGAGCGCTGCTCGCCCGAGGCCTTACGGCCTTCGGCTTGTACGGAGCCTGTGCAAGCCCAACGCCGTGAGGCGTGGGGCGACCTGCCACGAGACACCGGTTCATCGCAGCGGCAGACGTCGAACCAGCCGCTGGTTCGGACCACCGCCGGTAATCGGCGCCTTGGAGGCGGCGGTCGATCCGATCATCTTCCAGAGGGCGTAGGTCCCATCCGCAGGCCGCCGCCAGGCGATGGAGTTGCCCGCGAAGCTCATCGTGGGAACCGGCGTCCGTGCGGCACCGGCGGCCCGGAGTTCCGTCTCCTTGCGGTGCTGGCCGGTTCCGGATGCGGCGTCGTAGGTCATCAGCCACTGGACCACGCTGCCGTTCGACGCGTTGCGCCAGAGCAGGTCACCAATGCGGTTGGCGTCGTAGTTGCCGGTGGTGGCGAGATCCCACCCCGTTCCCTTGGCGACGTGAAAACCACCGATCGTGGTCGTGCCGTTCATGAGCCGGACCTTGTGCACGTTGCTCGGGAGATCCTTCCAGATGAGGTCGATGCGGCCGTCGCCGTTGGCGTCGTAGTCTGGCGCGGTCGCCACGAGCTGGGATGAGCCCGGAGCGATGACGGGCCCCTGACCAATCACGGTCGGCCCTTTCATGAGCCACATCTCGTGGGCGTTGGTCGAGGCATGACGCCAGACGAGATCGGCGCAGCCGTTGCCGTCGTAGTCGCCACTGGCCTCGACCTGGAAATCGGGCGACGCCCGGCCCGCGAGGTAGTTTTTGGTGGCGACCGAGCCGTCCGGCTTCATGACCCAGAGCTTTGTCGCGTTGGTGGTGGGAATCCGCCAGACGAGGTCGGTCACGGAATCCTTGGTGAAATAGGCGGCGGACTCGAGGACCCGGTCGTCGCCCTGCGAGAGGCTCCGTTTTTCGACGGCGTTGCCCTGGGCGTCGTTGATCCAGCCCACGTAGGCGGTCGTGCTGCCCGCGGCATCGGTCTTTCGCCAGATGGTGTCGCCAATGCCGTCGCCGTTGAGGTCGATGGCCGGCCGGCCGAATGCCGCGGCAGCCGCGGCGAGCCGGAAGCCCGTGTCGCCGCCCTCATAGCCGCCGGGCGTGGAGTCGCTGCGCTGTGTCGCCCCGATCGTCGTCAGGCCCGGGCTCCACGATCCGCCGCGGACCGCGCGGGAAGGAGGCGACGACGAGCTGGGGCTGGGCTGGACCACGCCCGCGGTCCATTCCCGCAGGTTTCCGCCCTGGTCGAAGGTGCCGTAGGCACTGGCGCTGCTCGCGTAGGCGCCGACGACGCTGAGCTTGTCGCCCTCGGCCCGCCGGCTATTGTAGTTTGCCGAGTTAACGCCACCTGGCGGGACCGGCTCGTCAACCGGCTGCAGGTTGCTCCTCGTGGGGAATGCGGTGTAGCCACCCGCGCCATTGTGGAGCGTGGGATCATAGTAGGCGGCCTTGTACCACTCGCTTTCCCGCGGGATCCACCAGGCGGCGTGCTGATTCCTGGGGATGATTCCCTCGGTGGCTCCGTTGAGAGTGTAGGCCCCGGTCTCCGTGCTCGAGCTGCTTGTCGCGCCGTTATGGAGCCAGTTCGCCATCCGTGCCGCGTCGAACCACGTCACCCAGGGAACGGGTCGATTGCCGTTGCCGATCGGGGCGTAGGTGTAGGGAGTGCCCACCGTCCCGGCTCCCGTGCGACTGAGCGTCCCGCCGATGACCGTGTCGCCCGCCATGGCGGGGTGATACAGCGCGGTGATGTGGGAGCCCGACGGAACCGTGGCGATGCTGTTGAGGAACTGCGAATACTGATTGAGCGTCACCTCGAACGTGCCGATCCGGTAGGCATGATCGACGCTCCCGAAGCCCGTCGCTGGATCCGCGGGGTTGTTCGCGTTGCCCACGTACACGGTTGGGATGTCGATCGCCATCATCGCCCGCGGCTCGAGCTTCTCGACGTGTGCGCCCGGGGCGGCTTGTCGTCGGATGGGCCGCCCGCGGCCCCTGCCGGCCGGTCGCGCGCCGACGAGCCGCCGGACTGAGAAAAAACGGCCAAGGGATGAATCGCCCATGTATGGAAGTCCTCTGCGCGCCAGTGCCGAAGACACGGTCGCCCGGCGCTGGTGCCCGGGGGCCTCATGTGGCACCTCCGGAAGCCTGGCAAACCGGGTCATGTCTGAGGGCGGGGAGAATAGGGCGGGTGTCCGCGCCGATGCAAGGGATAATTTGGAGCGGCGTTGCCCGCGTTCAGGCATCTCGAGATGCCCGTCGCCGGCTCCGCCATCGCATCACGCCAGTGAGGCCCGCAGTGGCGATCGCGGCGACGCCGTACGTCGAGGGCTCCGGCACGACCGTGATCGTGCCCGTCACTGGGTTGAACGTGGCGGACTGCCCCGCCGCGAGGCCAGTGGCATTCACCGCCGAGAAGTTGCCCGAGCGGCCGCCGGTGTTCGCGAAGAGTTGCAGCACGTCCGTACCCTCGGCGTAGGAGCCGCCGCTGAAGGCGAGGTCGAGAATCCCGCCGAAGACCACGC
>JBBAVQ010000151.1:0-5688 GCA_040397625.1 Pirellulales bacterium
CGCCTCAGCCTTCGAGGCGGAAGCGGCTGACCGTGTCGGTCATGCCATCCACGGCCTGCACCATGTGCTGCGAGGCGTCTTTGAACTCCCGCAGGGCGTCGGCCGCCGCTCGCGAGCCGTCGTTGAGCGTGACGAGCGCGTCGGTGATCTGCTGGGCTCCGGCCGCCTGAGCCTGCATCCCCTGCTTCACGCTCTCGAAGCGGTGGCTCAGGCCCTGCACCTTGTCGATCACGTCGGAAAACTGCCCGCTGATCCCAGCCACCCGGTCCACGCCCGTCTTCACCTCCGCCGCAAACCGCCCCATCTCGTCCACGCCCGCGTTCACCGCCTCCTGCATCTGCTCCACCAGCCGCTCGATGTCGAGCGTGGCCACGGCCGTCTGATCGGCGAGGCGGCGGATCTCCCGGGCCACCACGATGAAGCCCTGGCCGTATTCGCCCGCCTTCTCCGCCTCGATCGCCGCGTTGATGGAGAGGAGGTTGGTCTGGTCGGCCACCTTGGTGATCGTGGTGATCACCATGTTGATGTCTTCGGCCCGCTGCCGGATCGTGGCCAGCCGTTCGGCGAAGTCATTGGTGGACTGCTCCAGGTGGGCCATCGTCTCGCCCACCTCGGAGAGATTCTCGCGGCCGGCGTCGGCCACGTGGGCGGTGTCGGCGGCCACGCCGGCCACCTCGCCCATCGTGTCGAGCAGTTCGTGGCCGGTCACGGCGATCTGCCGGCTGGCCACGGCTGCCTCGCTCGTGCTCGCTCCCAGCGAGGCGATCGCCGCCTCCTGCTGGTTGCCCGCCGCCGAGAGTTGTCGGGCCGTGGCGTTGAGGTCGAAGCTCGCCCGCTTCACCTGCGAGACGATCGCCTTGAGGCTCATCGTCATCGCGCCGACGTCACGGAGGAGTTGGCCCGTTTCGTCGCCGCCCCGCATGTCGATCGTGCCGCTGAGGTCGCCCTGCGCCACCCGCCGCGACGCGGCCACCGCCTCGCCGATTCGCCCGGTGATCCTCGTTGCGAGCCAGCCCAGCAGGCCGAGGATCGTGGCCATGCCGGCGGCGGCGATCCCTGCCGACGTGAGCAGCGGCTTCCGAATGCGGTCAACGACGTCGGACGTCGGAATCTGCATCACCACCGTCCAGCCGCCGGACGGCACCTTGGCGGCGGCATAGAAGCTCTCCACCTTCGTGAGCGGATCGCGGGCGGCCACGACCCGGTCGGTGGTGGCCGCGGAGTGGAAGTCGCCGAGGAGCGAGCCGTAGGGGGTGGCATCGATCGGCTTCGTCCGCATCTCGGCCGACTTCAGCGTGGTGGCAATCACCCGCGGACCACGGGGCCCCGCGACCTCCTCGCCGCGGCTCACGAGGAAGATTTCGGGATGCCAGCCCAGGGCCACCTGCCGCTGCTTGAGCGTGTCGAGGGCTGCGTTGATTCGCTCGAGGGTGCGATCGACGCCCGCCACGCCCCGAAACTGGCCATCGACCACGATCGGGTAGGTCTGCTCGAGCATCAGGTCGCCCTCGTAGTCGTAGGGCTCGGTCACCATCGCCTTCTCGATCTCGCGACCGTCGAGAAACCGCCGCTTGCAGCCCTCGTAGTAGAGTCCGTCGAGTTCGGCGAGCGGCTTGAGCATGATCCGGCTGCGGTCGCTGCGGTCGCGAAACCAGTAGGGCAGGAAGCGGCCATCCTGCGTGACCGCCTGGGGCGGCAGCAGGGCGAGGCCGCCAGTGGTGCCGGTCACGGTGAGCGAGGTGGCGTCGATCATGGTGGGGGCCGACGAGGCATCGATCGCCCGGGCCGCGGCGGCGTCGAAGCCGTCGGCATCGGGCTCGTAGCCGAAGTAGGAGCCGACGAACTGCGGCATCGAGTCGAGCACGTCGCGGGTAAACCGCAGGGCCTGGAGGCGGTCGTCCAGCATGCCGTTCTCGGCCGCGATCGCCATCACGCGCGACGTGGTCACAGCCTCGGCCGTCTCGCGGTCGATGTCGGCGGCAACTGCCCTGACGCGTTCGCGGAGGATCTCCTGGCCGAAGTCGAGCAGGAGCGTTCGCATCCTGAAATAGTTGAGCCCCAGCGCGGCGGCGAGGATCGCAGCCGCAGGCAGGATCGCCAGCACGATCAGACGGCCGCGGAGGCCGAGGGCGGGGAGGAACGACATGGTCGGAATCCGAAGGCAGCCCCGGGGGAACTCGGGAATCCTAGGTTACCCTCGGGGTTGTCGGCGGCGGTCGAGTCGCCGAAAATCCGCTGCGACCGGCACCACCCCACCCGCAGCCGGCCTCCCGACACCCCCAGGCCCCGACATGTGGCACCTCCAGGCCGCCGACGCGATCCTCTTCGACTGCGACGGCACGCTGGCCGACACCATGCCGGCGCACTACCGCGCCTGGCTGACGGTGACGCGAGCCCACGGCCTGGCGTTTGACGAAGACCGCTTTTACGCGCTCGGCGGCCGGCCCACGCGGGACATCATCGCCACACTGGCCCGTGAGGCGGGCGTGACGCTCGACGTGGATCAGGCCGCGAAGGTGAAGGAGCGGTCGTTTCTCGACCAGCTGGCCCGCATCGAGGCGATCGGGCCGGTGGTTGACGTGGTCCGCCGGCTGCGCGGCCGCATGCCGATGGCCGTGGTCACCGGCGGGTATCAGGAGGTCTGCCGGAAGATCCTCACCCACATCGGCCTCGTCGATGCCTTCGATACGATCGTGGCCAGCGAAGACACCGACCGCCACAAGCCCGACCCCGAGCCGTTTCTGGAGGCCGCCCGCCGGCTGGGGGCCAGGCCGGAGCGGTGTGTGGTGTGGGAGGACAGCGACCTGGGCCTCGAGGCGGCGCGGCGGGGAGGCATGGCATGGATCGATGTCCGCGCCTTTCACCTGCCGGCGCGGGTGGGCGACGCATGACCGCCGCCGTCACCCTCGCCGACATCCGCGCGGCGCGGAAACGAATCGAGGGTCGAGTGCTGCGGTCCCCCTGCCCGCGGAGCATCCCGCTGTCGGAGGCAGTGGGGCTCGACGTGTTCTGCAAGCTCGACGTCTTCCAGCGCACGGGAAGCTTCAAGGAGCGCGGGGCCTGCAACGCCCTGATGCTTCTCGACCATTCCCAGAAGCAGCGGGGCGTGGTGGCCGCATCGGCGGGCAACCATGCACTCGGCCTCGCCTACCACGGGAAGCTGCTCGGTATTCCGGTGACCGTGGTGATGCCGAGGTTTGCGCCGCTGGTGAAGGTGGCCACCTGCCGCCGGCTCGGGGCCACGGTGATCCTCGAGGGCGAGAGCTTCGACGACGCGAGGCGGCTCGCCGTCGAGATCGCCGACCGCGACGGGCTGACGCGGATCCACGGCTTTGACGACGCCCGCGTGATCGCGGGGCAGGGGACGATGGCCCTGGAGATTCTCGACGACGTGCCCGATGCAGACGCCCTGATCGTGCCCACCGGTGGTGCCGGCCTCCTGGCCGGCGTGGCGATCGCGGCCAAGGCCCTACGCCCCGAGATCCGGATCGTGGCGGTGGAGACGGCCGCCGCCCCGAGCTTCTCGGCGTCGCTGGCGGCGGGGCATCCCGTGCAGGTGCCGATCCGCCCTACGCTCGCCGACGGCCTCGCCGTGGGCCGCGTGGGCGACCTTTCCTTCGCGCTGGCCGCGCCGCTCGTCGATCGTGTGATCACCGTGGACGAGAGCGACCTTTCGCTCGCGGTTCTCCGGCTCCTGGAACTGGAGAAGACGGTCGTGGAGGGGGCGGCCGCGTCGGCGCTCGCCGGCGTGATGGGGGGCCGCTGCCCCGAACTGGCCGGCCGGAAGGCGGTCCTCCTGCTCTGCGGCGGCAACATCGACCTCACGATTCTCGACCGCGTGATCGACCATGGCCTCGCGGTGGATGGCCGGCGCTGGAGGTTCGCGGTTCGGATCAGCGACCGGCCGGGTGGGATTGCCCGGCTCACGGCGGCGATCGCGGCCGCCGGTGCGAGCGTGCGGGAGATCGTGCATGACCGCGCCTTCTCGGGAGCCGACGTGTTTTCCACGGCCGTCGAGGTGACGGTGGAGACAGCCGGCCATGATCACGTGGCCGCGCTCGCGGCGGCACTCGGGGCGGATGGCTTCGAGGTTCGCTCGGCGGGCCCCCTGGTGGGGCCCGTGTGAAACCCTGCGGGTCGTGCCGCTCGTGAGGCCGCCGCTGCTTTTTGGGGAGGCGGGCCGCGGCCGCGGCCGATGACGCTCGTTGCGAGTCTGGCCGGGACTCGCGCGATCAGGAGCGTCGGTCATGATCACTCATCAGCACGGCCTGTTTGCCCGCACGGGGCGAACAGCGAGGGCTTCGTCGGACGACAAGGCCCGTGAGCGGGAGCGGCTTCGTCGGGAGTTGCTGCGGCGAATTCTTGACCGCGAGATTCGGCGGCAGGCCCTGCGGGGCGTGAGGCTCTGACCACGGGCCACCGCGAAGGGAGGCATCCATGCGATACGGCACTGGCAGCCCGCCCCCGAGCACCGTAGGCAGGAGCGGAGGTTGCCCCACCCGGGCCGCATCCGCACCTCGTGCCTTCGCCCTCGGTCGGCCGGCGCTGACGTTGATCCTGCAAGCCTTCGTGATCGTCGTCTGCGCGGGCCCTGCCTGCGGGCAGCAGTCGTGGTGGGGCTGGGGCTTCGGCTTGGGCGGCAATCCCACTGCAAAGTGGTCGGCCGAAAACCTGGCCGACTACATGTACACCGGCCACACGCCCCATCCGGCGGTTGCCAGGATCGTGGCGCCCGAATCGGGCGGCGCGTCGCTCGGGTCGGGCGTGCTCGTTGACATGAACCAGTCGCAGGGGCTCGTGCTCACCAACTGGCACGTGGTCCGCGACAGCCGGTCGGCGGTGCTCGTGCAGTTTCCCGACGGCTTTCAGTCGGCCGGCACGGTCGTCCGCTGGGACGAGGCCTGGGACCTGGCGGCGATCGTCATCTGGAAGCCGGCGGCGACGCCGATCCCCATCGCCGAGGCGCCGCCGCAGATCGGTGAGCGGCTGACGATCGCGGGATTCGGTCGCGGCGTCTACCGGGAGGAGACGGGCGAGTGCACGGAATATCTTTCGCCGGGAACCGGCTACGCCAAAGAGTTTGTGGAGCTCAAGGCCACGGCCCGGCAGGGCGACTCGGGCGGTCCGATCCTCAACGAGCAACGCGAGATCGCCGGCGTGCTGTTCGGACAGAACGACGGTCGCACGATCGGCAGCTGCTCCAAGCGGGTTCGCGAGTTTCTCGCCTCCGTCGGCTCGCGGGGCTTCACGCCCACGCCGATTGCGGAGTTTTCCGAGGCGCGGGCGCTCGACCGCGGCATCGGCACGTCGGCCGTGCCGTCTGAACGCGTCGCTGCCACGCCGGTGTCCGACGTCGTGCAGCGGTCCACCTATGTGGCGGAGCCAGCCGGCGTGCCCGTGATCGCGCAGGCGATGCCAGCCCCGATGCCGACCTCCGCACCGCCTGGGTGGCCCATGCCACCTGTCGCGCAGCAGCCGTCGCCTCTGGCGGGGCTGGGCTTGCCGCACTGGCTTCCCGACCCATGGGTGCACCGCACGACGTTGCTCTCGGGAGCAGGCGGCCTCGCGCTGGTCGTGCTCGGTCTCAAGACGCTCCTCGGCGGCCGCCGCTCGCGGGGGCAGCCGTACGCCTAACGGCGTTACGCTTCCTGCGGGCTCAGGAAGCCCAATCGCGTAAGCGATGGGGGC
>JBBAVQ010000151.1:5788-7781 GCA_040397625.1 Pirellulales bacterium
GCCGTACGCCTGACGGCGTTACGCTTCCTGCGGTCGTTTGCCGTATCGCACCCGCGAGCCGCGTTACTACTTCGGCGTCGCGGTGACGGTTGCCTTCTTGATCACGACGGGCTCGACCGGCCGGTCGCTGGCGCCGGTTCGCACCGTGCCGATCGCCTTGACGACGTCGAGGCTCGCGGCATCGGCGGTGCGGCCGAAAGCGGTGTATTGCTTGTCGAGGTGCGGCACCCGCTCGAGGCAGATGAAGAACTGGCTGCCGGCCGAGTTGGGATCGCCGGTGCGGGCCATGGAGAGCACGCCCGGCTCATGGGGTGTGTCGTTGAACTCGGCCTTGATCTTGTAGCCGGGGCCGCCGGTGCCGGTGCCCTCGGGGCAGCCGCCCTGGATCATGAAGCCCTTGATGATGCGGTGGAACGTGACGCCGTCGTAGTAGCCGCTCTGGGCCAAGGCCACCATGTTGCGAACGTGCCCTGGGGCCGCCTTCGGGTCGAGCTTCAGGCGGATCGGGCCGAGCGTCGTGTCGAGCGTGATCTCGTAGTCGAAGGAGTCGAGGTCGAGGGCTTTGGCAGCGGCTTGGAGGTCGGTGGCGGAGGGCTTGGGCATGATGGGCTCCAGATGAATCAGGCAGGAACGACGACGGGAAAATCCGGCAGTGCGGGCGGTGGCGAGCGGACGGTTTGCCGTGCCGCGACGACCTGCCGATACTCAATCCCGATGAACTCGCAGCCCGACGAGCGTGCCGGCGATCAGGATCTTTCCGGAAGGAGTCTGGGAGGATACCGGCTGGTCCGTCGCTTGGGTAGTGGCGCGATGGCCGACGTCTATCTCGCGGAGCAGACGTCGCTCGGTCGGCAGGTGGCCGTGAAGGTGCTGCGGTCGGGGACGGCGCGGCATACGGCCGCCGTCGAGCGGTTCGAGCAGGAGGCCCGGGCCGCCGCCTCGCTCGTGCATGGCCACATCGTGCAGATCCACGAAGTGGCATGCATCGACGGAATCCACTTTCTCGCCGAGGAGTATGTGGCGGGGCCGTCGCTCAAGGCGTGGCTCAACGCCCGGGGGCCGCTCGATGCGCGGCAGGCGCTGTGGGTGCTGAAGCAGGTGGGCTCGGCGCTCGCGCGATCGGCGGAGCAGGGGATCGTGCATCGCGACATCAAGCCGGAGAACCTTCTGCTCACGCTCGCCGGTGAGGTGAAGGTGGCCGACTTCGGGCTCGCCCGCGTGCTCTCGGAGAATCTCGACCTCACGCAAGATGGCATGACGCTCGGCACGCCGCTCTACATGAGCCCCGAGCAGGGCGAAGGCCGAACGGTGGATGCCCGCAGCGATCTCTATTCGCTCGGTGCGACGGTCTACCACCTGCTCGCGGGTCGGCCTCCATATTCCGGGCCGTCTGCCGTGGCGGTGGTGATGGCGCACATCAAGGAGCCGCTCGTGCCCTTGGCGGCGGCCCGGCCCGACCTGCCGGCGGGTCTCTGCGAGATCGTGGACCGGCTGCTGGCCAAGGACCCCGGCCTGCGATTCGAGTCGCCGCAGGCGCTCCTGCAGGCGGTGGACGATTTGGAGTCGGCGATGTTCTCAGGCTCGCGTTCGATGCCGTCACCCCTCGCGTGGCCTGAGGGGGCGGAGTCGTGGACGGGGGCGGCGACGGTCGGCTCGTTGCCGCTGCCCACGCGGCCGCTTCCGGGGCGGGGTACGAATCCGCGACTTCGGGACGCGACGGTGCACCTCAAGGCGGCGGTGGACCGGGAGCGGGAGGAGCATGAGGCGGCGCGGCGGCGGTGGGCGGCGACCCTGGCGGCGGCGCTGGTGGCCCTGGCGGTGGGTTTTGCGGTCGGCCGGCTGCGACCGCGCCGGTCGGAGCTCTTCGGCCTGCGTCGATAGGGGCGGTGCGGCCTGTCCGGGAGGCTCGCCGGCTTTGATACCAGAGCCGCAGGAAGCCCAACCGGCGAGCTGTTCGGGAGGCCATTCGCCAGAGCCGCAGGAAGCCCAACCG
>JBBAVQ010000152.1:0-7755 GCA_040397625.1 Pirellulales bacterium
CGGGCACGCCACCGGCCGCCCTCGCCTTCCTGCCCGGCCGCGGCGAGGTGATCGGGCCCGCGCTCGTGTCGCATCCGCACACGGCGCTCGTCGCCTTCACGGGCTCCCGCGACGTGGGCCTGGCGATCAACCGGCTTGCTGCCGAGGCGTCAGCCACGGGCGATGCGCGGCTCGTGAAGCGGGTGATCGCGGAGATGGGGGGAAAGAACGCGATCATCGTCGACGACGACGCCGACCTCGACGAGGCGGTCGTCGCGGTCGCCCAGAGCGCGTTTGGTTTCCAGGGGCAGAAGTGCTCCGCCTGCTCGCGGGTGATCGTGCTCAACCAGGTGCACGATGCGTTTGTCGCGAGGCTCGCCGGCGCGGTGCGAAGCCTGCACGTCGGCCCCGCCGCCGATCCCGCCAGCCGGCTCGGGCCGCTCGTCGACGAAGAGGCCCGCGACCGCGTGCGGCGGTTCATCGACCTCGGTCGACGCACGGCGAAGGAGGTCGTGGGCGTGGACGTGGGCGACCTCGCCGACCGCGGCTGGTTCGTGGGGCCGCACGTGTTCGTCGATGTCGATCCCGCCGGGCCGCTCGGCCAGGAAGAGGTTTTTGGGCCGGTGCTGGCCGTGTTCCGCGCCCGCGACTTCGAGCACGCGATCGAGCTGGCCAACGGCACCCGCTACGCCCTCACCGCCGGCGTGTTCTCCCGCAGCCCGGCCCGGCTTGCGCTGGCCCGCGACCGGCTCGAGGCGGGCAACGTCTACTGCAACCGCGGCATCACCGGGGCCCTGGTCCACCGCCAGCCCTTCGGCGGCTACCGGATGTCGGGCATTGGCAGCAAAACGGGCGGCCCCGACTACCTTCTCCAGTTCGTGGTCCCGCGGACGGTCACCGAAAACACGATGCGCCGAGGCTTCGCCCCCACGCAGCCCGTCGGCGACGGCCGGAAACGCTGAAATCCCCGGGTTTACGGGGGGCTGGCGGAGGCTCACGAAACCCTCACAATCGGCGGCTAGACCATGGGCGTCGAAATAGGTTCGTGACGACAGTGGAGTTGGATGGATGCTCTCTTCCCGCAACTTCCGTTACGGACGTACCCGAGTTTTCGTGATCGCCCTGGTGATGGTGGGCGGTTTCATGCAGCCACCGTCGGCTCGCTCGCAGGACGTCGATCCGGCCCTCAAGCCCTACCACAAGGTGGCCGGTGAGGTGGCTGGGTCGCTCAAGTGCGTCGGCTCCGACACGATGAACAACCTCGTGGCCCTGTGGGCCGAGGGGTTTAAGAAGGTCTACCCGAGCGTCCGCGAAGGGATCGAAGGCAAGGGGTCGGCTTCCGCGCCGCCGGCGCTCGCCGAGGGCACGTGTTCGTTCGGCCCGATGAGCCGCGATTGGAAGCCCTCCGAGATCGATGCCTTCAAAGCCAAGCACGGCTATCCGCCAGCCGTGGTGCCCGTGGCGATCGACATGCTCGCGGTGTTCGTTCATCGCGACAACCCGCTGAAGTCTCTCTCGCTGCAGCAGGTCGACGCGATCTTCTCGAAGAACCGGACTGGTGGTGCCACCGCCGACATCCGCACCTGGGGCGATCTCGGGCTCGAGGGCGAGTGGAAGGACAAACCAATCAGCCTCTATGGCCGCAACGCCTCCAGCGGTACCTACGGCTATTTCAAGGAGTTCGCGCTGTTTAAGGGCGACTTCAAGCCCACCGTGAAAGAGCAACCAGGCAGTTCCGCCGTGGTGCAGGCGATCGCCAGTGACAAGTTTGCGATCGGCTACAGCGGCATCGGCTACAAGACAGCCGACGTCCGGCCGCTGCCGCTCGCCCCGAAGCCGGATGCCGCCGCCGTCGAACCCGTGGCGGCCAACGCCTATTCCGGCGACTACCCGCTCGCCCGGTTTCTCTACCTCTCCGTCAACCGCAAGCCCGGATCGCCACTCGACCCGCTCCGCCGCGAGTTTCTTCGCTACGTGCTCAGTGCCTCGGGGCAGGGTGACGTCAAGAAGGACGGCTACCTGCCGCTACCCGCCGCGGTGGTCGAGCAGGCCACCAAGGACGCCGGGGTCGAGTAAGTGATCTCCGTGGCCCGGCGGTTCGCCGACGGGTCGCCACGTCGCACACGGTCGGATCGCATGCACGCCAAGCCCTCCTTCACCGGTCGCTCGAGGCGGCGCACGACCCATCCATGGGTGAGGCATTCCGACACGATCGCGAAGGCCGTGATCACGCTCGGCGGCATCGGCACGATCGCAGCCGTACTTGCAGTCGGCGTATTTCTGCTCGCCGTCGCGGCGCCCTTGTTCACCTCCGCCACGGCGGCTCTCGATCGCGTGGCGCCGTTGGCTGACGGTCGGGCGGCGGCGCTCGGGACCGACGAGTCGGGTTCGGTCGCCTGGCTGCTCGAGACTGCCGGTGATCGCGTGGCGGTGGTCGGGCTCGCCGACGGTCAGACGCTGCTCGAACGGCCGGTGTCTGCGATCGGTCTGAGCGGCGTGACGGCCGTCCGCGTGCCCGCCGGTGGCCTGCTCGCGGCGGTCGGCTTCGCCGACGGCACCTTCAAGACCGGGCGGCTCGGACTCGACGCGATGTACCAGTCGGCCGATGACATGCTGGCGGAATCGCTGCCGAAGCGGGCTGGCGAGGCCGTGAAGGTCGATGACACCGTGGTGGTTCGGCTCCCGGGCGATCGGTTCTCGCGGGTTTCGTTGGTGGCCGAACTCGATGGTCCACCCGCGAAGCCCCTTGACGCCGCGGTGGTTGACATCGACGTCGTGCCGCTGGCGGGCGGGCCGCTCGTGGCCGCCGTCGATGAGGCGGGCCGCGTTCGCGTGGAGACGGTGACTGCCAAGCGGAACATGATGACCGGGAAGATGACGACCACGCCGCGTGGCACGTCGATCGAACCCGCCGACGGTTTTAGGGCAAGGTTCATTCGTGTCTCGACCCTCGGTGACCAACTCTTCCTGATCGGGTCCGACGGCGCTGCCCGCCGATATGTGATCCGCAACCTCGACGCGCCCATCGAGATGGAACGGTTCATCGCCGCGCCGCCCGGCACCACCGTCACCGCCGTTGAGCGGCTCTTCGGCGGCGTGGCGTTCGCCGTCGGCGATGACACCGGGCGGGTGCGGGTCTTGTTCGCCACTCGTGGGGAAGCCCCCGCCGATGCCGCTGCCGCGGTGCCGGAGGACGGGCTGCGGATGGCGGAGGCCCGCGCGTTTCCTCCGCCGTCAGGGTCGTCGGCCGCCGTGGTGGCGATCGCGGCCTCGCCGCGGTCGCGGCTCTTCGCGGTGTGCGACGCCGTCGGAGCCGTGCGATTGCTGCAGTCAACAACCGGTCGCGAGGTGTTGGAGGTTCCCGCGCCCAGGGCCGCAGCCGACAGCGCCCCCGCGCTCGTCGCCGACCAACTCTGCGTCGCCTCGGCCGAAAACCGGCTCATCGCCGCGGGCCGCGGCAGTCTTGCCGCCTGGTCGATCGACCCCGGCTACCACGAGGTCTCCGTCGCCTCGCTGCTCGCGCCGGTCTGGTACGAGAACTACGCCGGCGCGTCGCATGCCTGGGAAACGACCGGCCACGAGGCGTTCGAGTCGAAGTTTGGCCTGGTGCCCCTGATCTTCGGCACGATCAAGGCCACGATCTACTCGATGCTGTTCGCGACGCCCGTCGCGATCCTGGCCGCGATCTACGCCAGCCAGTTCATGCACCCGCGGTGGAAGGCTCGAATCAAGCCCACCATCGAGATGATGGCGAGCCTGCCGAGCGTGGTGCTCGGATTCATGGCGGGGCTCGTGTTCTCGCCGGTGATCGAACGCGGTCTGATGCCGCTCATCACGGGCTTTTTCGTGGTGCCGGCCACGCTTCTGCTGGCCGCCCACCTCTGGCAGCTCGTTCCCTCCGGGTGGCGGACACGGCATCCAGGCTGGCGGCTCGTGGCCGTCGCCTGCGGCGCCCTGCCTGCCGGCGTCTGGCTGTCGCGGGCCGCGTCGCCGGCGGTCGAGCGGCTCCTCTTCGGCGGCGACGTAGCGGGCTGGCTCGACGGCCGGGGAGGCAGCGGCTTCGGCGGGTGGGTGGTCGCGAGCCTGCCGCTGGCGGCGCTGGCGGCGCTGGCGATCGTCGGCCGCGCGGTGAATCCCTGGCTGAGACGGGCGACCGCTGGCTGGTCGCAGCGACGTTCGGCCCTCGCCGCCCTGGCGGCGTTTGTCATCGGCGTGGCTGCGACGCTGGCCATCGCCGCCGCCGTGGCCGTGCTTCTCGACTCGCTGCGACTCGACACCCGGGGCGGCGTGTTCGGCACCTACGTTCAGCGCAACGCCCTCGTCGTCGCCATCGGCATGAGCTTCGCGATCATCCCCCTGATCTTCACGCTCGCCGACGACGCCCTTGCGAGCGTTCCCGATCACCTCAAGAGCGCTTCGCTCGGTGCGGGGGCCACGCCGTGGCAGACAGCCGTTCGCGTGATCGTCCCCTCCGCGGCGAGTGGGCTCTTTTCGGCGGTGATGATCGGCCTCGGCCGCGCGGTCGGCGAAACGATGATCGTGCTGATGGCGGCGGGCAACACGCCGCTGATGAGTTGGAACCTTTTCAATGGGTTTCAGACGCTGTCGGCCGCGATCGCCACCGAGCTTCCCGAGGCGGCACGCGGCACGGCTCATTATCGCGTGCTCTTTCTCGCGGCCCTCACGCTCTTCGCGATCACGTTCGTGGTCAACTCGGTGGCCGAGGTCGTGCGGCAGCGGTTCCGGAGGCGGGCGTATGAACTCTGACCACCCCGCACGCCGCATCCGCTCGGGGCATGCCACGCTCACCGCCCACGGCGAGCCCTGGGTCTGGCTGACCGCCGCATCGCTGGCGATCGCGATCGCGATGATCGTCGGATTGCTCGCCTTCATCGCCTTTCGCGGTCTTTCCACGTTCTGGCCCGTGCCGCTCGAGCGGTTTACGCTCGCTGACGGCCGTGCCGTGCTCGGCGAGGTGACCGACCGCGAGGAGGCCGTGACCGCCACCCAGCAGGTTGCAGGCCATCCTCCGCGGCGGCTCGTGCGAACCGGCGACTTCGACGGCACTGGGAGCCACTACGAGTGGATTGACGACACGACGATCACGTCGACGGCCCGGCCGGAGTGGGCCACCGTCGTGGAGCGGGTCGAGGCCGGCCGCCTTCACGGTGTGCCGAAGCGGATGCTTCACGGGCCGGAGGTGGTGGCGGAGGGCCCGGAGGCGGTCTGGGCCGCGTACCGGAAGGAGCATGACGCCGTGCGGCAGCGCGCCCTCCGCGCTCAGCGGATTGACAAACGCGACCGCGGCGAGCTCCAGCGCCGACTGCGGGCCGCGCGGCTCGCCGTCGTGCAGGCCGGGCTCGACGCCGGCCCGACAAGCGAGCGGGCGGTGGCGGCCGAAGCCCGCGAGCGGGCGCTGGCCGACGAGGTTGCCACCCTCGAGGTGGCGCTCGACGAGGAGACGGCCCGGCTTCGCGGTGCCAACGACGGCTGGGCGGTTGAGTTCGAGACGCCGTCGGGCGGCGTTGCGGCGGTGCCGCTCGACGGCATCGTCCGCGCCTGGCAACCGAATCGGCTTACCCTGGGGGGCAGCCTCGGCCTCTACTTTTCCCGCTGGGGTGAGTTCCTCGCCGACGATCCCCGCGAGGCCAACAGCGCCGGCGGCGTGTTTCCCGCCATCTGGGGAACCGTGACGATGACGCTGATCATGGCATTGTTTGTGGCGCCTTTCGGCGTGCTCGCCGCGCTCTACCTCCGCGAGTACGCCGGCCGTGGGCCGATCACCACCGCGGTGCGGGTGGCGATCAACAACCTCGCGGGTGTGCCGAGCATCGTCTACGGCGCCTTCGGGCTTGGCTTTTTCTGCTACGTTCTCGGCGCCGGCATCGACGACCTGTTCTTCAAGGCCAGCCTCGTGGCCGATGGCCAGCCGACGTTCGGCACCGGCGGTCTGCTCTGGGCCTCGCTCACGCTCGCCCTGCTCACGCTCCCGGTCGTGATCGTGGCCACCGAGGAGGCGCTCTCGGCGGTGCCCAACTCGATGCGGGAGGGTTCGTATGCCTGCGGTGCCGGCAAGTGGCAGACGATCCGGCGGATCGTGCTGCCGCGGGCCCTGCCTGGGATCATGACGGGCCTGATCCTGGCGATGGCCCGCGGAGCCGGGGAAGTGGCCCCGCTGATGCTTGTGGGCGTCAAGAAACTCGCCCTCGAACTCCCGGTGGACGGCACGTTTCCGTTCATTCACCCGGAGCGGGAGTTCATGCACCTCGCCTACCTGATCTACGACGTCGGTTTCCAGAGCCCCAACAGTCAGGCGGCCCGGCCGATGGTGTTCACGATCACCTTCCTGCTCGTGGCCATCATCGCCCTGCTCAACGTGGCCGCGATCTGGCTGCGGTCACGGCTGCGGCGGCGGTTCGTCGCGCAGCAGTTCTGAGGACCGTGGTGTACGATTCCCCCGTTCCGCCCCGCCGGGGCGCCACCGGAGCCGAGCCCGCCATGCCCACCGTCGACGAACCGCCGCGGGAAGCCGGTGCGCAGCGGGCCGCCGAACCGCCCCAGGATCGACTCGCAGCGGTGGCTGCCGGCCGAGAGGTCGAGGCGGAGGTGCATGACAGCGTGCTCGCGGAGCCGCCGGTGCTGGAGGTCGATCGGTTCAACCTCTGGTACGGCACCAAGCAGGCGCTCCATCGGATCACGATGCCGGTGCCGCTCAACAAGGTGACGGCCCTCGTCGGCCCGAGCGGCTGCGGCAAGTCGACCCTGCTGCGGAGTGTGAACCGCCTCAACGACCTCGTGCAGAGCGTGCGGATCACCGGCGACATGCGGATCAACGGCGACTCGATCTACGACCCCCGGATGGACGTGATCGAACTGCGGAAGCGGATGGGCATGGTATTCCAGAAGCCGAATCCCTTTCCGATGAGCATCTACGAGAACGTGGTCTATTCCCTGCGCATCGACGGCGAGACGAATCGGGCCGTGCTCGACGAGGTCTGCGAGCGGAGCCTGCGGGGCGCGGCGCTCTGGGACGAGGTGAAGGATCGGCTCCAGGAGAGCGCCCTGGGCATGTCGGGCGGCCAGCAGCAGAGGCTCTGCATCGCCCGGGCGATCGCCGCCGAGCCGGAAGTGTTGTTGCTCGATGAGCCCTGCTCGGCGCTCGACCCGATCGCAACGGGGAAGATCGAGGACCTGATTCAGGAACTCCGCGGCCAGTATTCGGTGCTGATGGTCACCCACAACATGCAGCAGGCCAGCCGCTCCAGCGACTACACCGCCTTCATGTATCTTGGCCGGCTCATCGAATACGGGGCCACGACCGACATCTTCACCAAGCCCGTCCTCCGCGAGACGGAGGCCTACGTGACCGGCCGGTTCGGCTGATCCGCCATTTCGCACCCATGACCAAGCACATCGAACGCCAGATCGAGAGCCTCAAGGAACGGATTCTCCGCCTCGGCACCCTTGTGGAAGAGGCGATCTCGAAGTCGATCACGGCCCTGATCAACCGTGACACGTCACTCGCCCAGCGAGTGATCGTCAACGACTCCGAGATCGACGCGATGGAAGTGGAGGTCGAGGAGGAGTGTCTCAAGATGCTCGCCCTCTACCAGCCCGTGGCGGCCGACCTGCGGTTCGTGGTGGCGGTGCTCAAGATCAACAACGACCTCGAGCGGATGGGCGACCTCGCCCGTAACATCGCCAAGCGGGTGACGCAGCTGGAAGGGGGCGATCCCTACGACCTGCCGCCGGAGATCCGCACGATGGCGACGCAGG
>JBBAVQ010000153.1:0-7714 GCA_040397625.1 Pirellulales bacterium
CCTTGATGAGATCGCGACAGCCTTCCCGGGTTGCCACGTTTCCCGCAACCACCTCAATCTCCCAGCGTTTCTTAATTGCCGCAACGGTCTCCAAAACGTTGGACGAGTGCCCATGGGCGCTGTCAACCACCAGCATGTCGACCCCCTTGGCGATCATCGCCGCCGCGCGATCGAAGTCGAACACGCCCAGGGCCGCCCCGACCCGCAGCCGGCCCTGCCGGTCCTTGCAGGCGTTGGGGAAGCGTTTCATCATGTCGATGTCCTTGATGGTGATCAGGCCGGTGAGCAGCCCGCCGCCGTCAACGAGGAGCAGCTTCTCCACCTTGTTGGCCATCAGGATCTTCTCGGCGTCGTCGAGCGACACCGTGCCGGTGGCGGTCACGAGGCCCGACTTCGTCATGATCTCCGCGATCGGCGTCTCGCCGCTCTCCAGAAAGCGGAGGTCGCGGCGGGTGATGATGCCGACCAGTTTTCTCCCCTCGTCCGTGATCGGGACGCCCGAGATGTTCTGCTGATCCATCACGTCGCGGGCCCGGGCGACGGTGGCCGATGGGGGCAGCGTGACCGGGTCCATGATGATCCCGTTGGCACTCCGCTTGACCTTGTCCACCTCCTCGGCCTGCCGCTCGATGGAGAGATTCTTGTGGATCACGCCCAGCCCGCCCTCCTGCGCCAGGGCGATCGCCATCTCACTTTCCGTCACCGTGTCCATCGGGGAGGAGACGATCGGGATCTTGAGTTCGATCCCCCGGGTAAGCCGCGTGCTGGTGTCCACGTCCGATGGCACGACCGCCGAGTACCTCGGCACCAGGAGCACGTCGTCGAAGGTGATTCCGGTGGCGACGATTTTCCCGTCCATGAGGCCTCCCTGGCTGCGGATCGCGGGGCTGGAAAAGTCGCGGATTATGGGGCCGAGGCCTCCGAATCGGCAACGACAGAGCCATGCCGAGCCTGTTTCCGCGGGCTGCGCCGCCGAGCGCACGGCGCGAAAGCGTGTCCTAGGTTTGTGGTGCCCTTCGAAACCGGCGCTCGCCGGGGGCAGCCTCCGTCCCTTCCGGTTCATGCCATGCGTTTCGCCAACGACCCCGGTTCCACCCTTCCCGGCCCCGTCCTGCGGGCGATTCCCGCCCCCCAGGAGCAGCCCGTGGCTCCCGACCAGGCGACGATGGAGGCCCATCTGGCCCGCAGCCGGTACGGCCGGTTCACGCTCACCGAGGCCGTCCGGCCCGGCTGGCAACTCGACGTGGTGCCCCAGGCTGGATTCCGCCACGACGCCTATGTCGATCCGCGAACCGGCGCCCGGATGCCGGCGGTGATCGCCGCCGTCTCCAGCGAAGACCTCTTCGCCACGTTTCTCGACCTCCTCGAGCCGCTCGGCGACAGCTGCGACGTGGTCCTCGAATCCGCGCACGACTCCGCCGCCCAACGCCGCGAGCTCACCCGCGAGGGCGTGGAGCGGCTGGTGCTCGAAAGCATGCTCTGGGAATACGAGGATCTGCTGCTCAATGACGGCTGCACGTCGATCGCCGTCATGCACCCGGAGCTGTCGCTGGAAGTTCAGCTCGACGAGCACAAGCTGCTCGTCGTCTACGCGCAGGCACGGCTCCCCTTCGAGCGGATCCTGAAGGACCGGGGAATCGAGCGCAACGACCGGATCCGGTTCATCTCCCAGGGCGAGCACCTCCACACCTCGCACGCCCGCCACGCGCGGCAGTTCGAGGAACTCGCCGGTCGCCTGGGCGCGGGCTGAGCAGCCGTACGCCTTACGGCGTTACGCTTCCTGACCAGGAAGCCCAATCGCGTGAGCGATGGGGACCGGGTTTGAGCACGGCAAGGGGCAGCCGTACGCCTTACGGCGTTACGCTTCCTGACCCTCACCCCGTACGCCGCCTCCGGACGGCGGCCGCGAGGGCGGCGGCCGCGAGGAAACTCCATGGCACGGCCGGCTCGGGAACAGCCGCCACCTGCGGAACCGCCGCGGGCAGGTAGCCGCCCGCGTCGTAGAGTCCCGCTCCAAGGAAGTCGGCCGTGTCGAGGATGTCGAGCACCGAGTCGTAGTTGAAATCGCCATCCTGCCACTCGACGGGGATGCCGGCATCGAACCGGCTGCCGGCGATGAAGTTGGCCGCGTCGAGGACGTCCACGAACCCATCGAGGTTGGTGTCTCCGGCCGCGGCGAAGCCCACGCTCAGCGTGCCGTCGGGATTCGAGAGCCAGCCGACCGACCGCAGCTGACCGCCCGCCGCGGCCACCGACGTGATCCCGCTCGTGCCCGACCAGAGGCCCGTGCCCCGGCCGGCCAGCACGTCGGCCTTCAAGTCCGCGGCCGTGATCCCGCCGGCCGCGATATCGATCCGCGAGGCCCCCAGGTCGAACCGCGCCGCCTTCATCTGCGCAATGGACAGCAGCGACACCGCAAGGACGTCGGCGCGATCCGCCGGGAGCGTGAACGTGCCGCCGACGACGGTGATCCGGCCGGCCGCCGAGCCGGAGGCAATCGCGGCAGCCGACGAGGCCTCGAGGGTTCCGGCGAGCAGCGTGGTGCCACCCGCATATGAGTTGGCGGTGGCGAGCACGAGCCGCCCTGAACCGGTCTTCACCAGGCCCCCTGAGCCGCTGATTGTCCGCGAGATTGTGAGGATGCCCGCATCCACGCCGATGCCCGTCGATCCTGTCGTGAGCGCGACCGCACCAGTGCCGGCCGCGAGCGAGCCTGTTCCCGACAGGCTGCGCAGCGCCCCGCCGCTGCCGCTCACGCCCATGCCGCCGAGCGTGAGCGTGCCGTTGGCGAGGCCGAGGCCCACGCCCGCCAGCTGCAGCGTGGCTCCTGACGCGACGCGGGCGTCGTTGAAGGACCAGCCGAAGGCGTCGGCATTGGTGAGACGCGTCGTGCCCTCGGCGAGCGACCAACTCGCCTTGAAAGCGTTCGCGCCGCCGCTGTTGGCCGTGAGCGTAAGCGTGCCGCTGCCGGTCTTCTGGAGCGTGCCGATCGACACGGTGGGCCCGAGCCGGGCGTTGACGACGAGCTGGCTCGTCCCCCGCACCTCCCACGTCTGCGAGGCCGCGAGGAGCACGTCGCCGGCCGCCCCCGAGCCGCCCGCATCGCCGGTGATCGTCTGGCTGCCGGAGAACACCGTAATCCCGTTCCCGCCCAGCGTGAGCTGGCCGCTCGTACCGCCCACCCGCAGCGTGAGCGGCGCCGTGGGAGCATCAAACTGCACGCTGTTCACGGCGGTCGCGACGCCGGGCCGCATCGTCAGGGCCGTCGAGCCAGCCACGTTGAACACCACGTCGGTCCGAGCCGACGGCGCTGACGAGTTGGTCCGCGTGCCGAGCGTTCGCGACCAGTTCGTCCAGCCGCCGGTGCCGCTCGTCCAACTGGTGCCCTGATCACCCACCCAGAAGCGGAGATCCACGCCCATGGCCCGACGCTCGGCGAGCTGCGCCTTGTAGAGGCTGTCGGTCGGGTTGGTGGTGGTGTCGCCGAGGCTCACCCGCGTGCCCAGCGAATCGTAGGTGCCCACCTTGCCGCCTTCGGTCACGAGCGTGCCCACCGAGCCGATCAGCCAGTTGGTCGCCGTGGGCGGGTTCTGAACGATGAAACCGTCGGCCTTGGCATTCCAGACCACCGAGTTCGCCCCGGCCCAGCCATGGCCGGTGCCCATGTTGCCCCGGTCGCGGATGTTGATCCGATCGCCGCTCACGGAGATGTTGTCGAAGAGAATCCCGCTCGCCCAGCGGTGGTGCGGCCCCGTATCGGAGTTGGCCGAGGTGGCGGTGCCGCTCACAAACACCGAAGGCCCCGTCACATTCGACCCGGTCACGAAGTCGTGCCGCCCCTCCGATGCCGTGGAGTCCGCCACCAGGACAAGCTGCCCATCCTCGACGTTGTAGGTGTAGCGGCGGCTGCCCGTGATCGTCCCGGTGGCGAGCAGCGAGCGGGCCTCGCTCGTGGTCACAAACTTGGAATCGGCGGCCGCGAGCGTGGCCGCGTACGGGAAGTAGCGAGACTCGATCTGCCTGATGAACACGTTCTCGGCCGCCTCGACGCCCACGAAGCTCCAGGCTCGTGCCTCGTTGAGCTCGTCCCGGGTCGCGAGCGACTGTCCTACGAGATTCTCCACGCCGACGTTGGTGATCCGCCCGCCCGACGTGAAGCCGTTGTATCGCTGGATCGTGCCGCCGCCGTAGATCGTCTCGATCGCAGAGGTGATCGGCGCATCGACGACAATGCGATTCCCTTCGATCCGCGTGATCACCCGGTCGGAGTTCTGCTGGCGGTCTCCCGGCTGCCAGGGATTGTCGAGCAGATTCATGTTGTTGGCGTTGATCCAGGCCTGGTTGCTCGTCCAGTTGACGTTGATCGTGTGGCCCACCGAGAGGCCGGCCGTGGAGGCGACAGTGAAACTCGTGGCCCCGACCGGCACCCGGGCATCGGCGATCGCCACCTTCGAAAAGCCCGAGTAGTTGGGGCCCGCCGACGTGCTCCCGATCGAGATCACGTCGCGGGTGCTGGTGCCGGTCGCGATCAGCCGCGACGCCGAACCGGAGGTGAGATCCCGCCCCGAGCCGCGGAGCACGACGCCGCTGGCCGCGATCTTGAGCTGACCCGCGATCTCGAAGTCGCCGGGAGCGAGTTGCACGGTGCCGCGGAAGCCGTTCGCCTGGATCGGCAGGGCGGCGACCGTGTTGATCGCCGTCTGGATCCGCGACGTCGCGTCACCGGTGGTCGCCGTCACCGTCACGACCACCGGGGGCGTGGCCGGCAGGTCCACCCAGCCGGCGCCATAACCGACCATGGAGAAATCGGGGATACGATCGCCGTCCGACTGAGCGCGATACGAGAGCGCTCCGTCGGTGCCCCGCGAGACCCAGGTGCTCGTCGCCCCGAACACTTCAGGGGCCATGACGGCAGCCAGCACCGCGACGGCAGCCCACGTGGCCGATGCTGCGATCCTGGAACTGGCCACTCGTCTGCTCACGACCGAACCCCCGCGCGTTCCCCTCGGAAAAATCGAGTCGCACGGCCGAGTGTATCCAAGGAACGCGCCGAACGACACATTTCGGGCGTCCGCACGTGCGAGCCTCGCGGCCACAGCCATTTCTGGCGGCTGCAGGCTGGCTGCTACTTGTTCGAGATCTCGATGTCGAACACGTTGCCGCCCCTGCCCGCTCGCTCTGGCGACGCCTCAGCAAGCGGACAGGGGCGATCCTTTGGCAGGGCTACCCTGATGACAGAACCTATTTCCATCCATTGCGGCAGGTCACTTGGTAGATGACGACCGTTGCCTGGCGGATCGATCGCCGCCGAGTGTGGGAACGTGGTTGGCGTTGCAGGCGATGATCATGGCAGGGTTTGCCTGCGCCTGGGCGTCGGTCATCGAGCCGGCGACTGTGTTCACCACGCCCCCCACGTGCCCCCCTTGAGGAACACGCGGTCGCCGTTCCGCAGGGTTGCGAAACTCGCCCCGGTGCGATCGACGCCCGCGTTGAACTGGGCCGCCGACTCGACGCAGAACTGCGCCGCGCCGCCGGCGGGGCGGCGAGGTTGAGGCTCACCGTGCCGGCCGACACCGACACCGACACGCTCTCCGTGGCCGTGGCGTCGGCATCGGTGACCGACACGAGCGACGGGCCGGCGAAGGCGAGCGCGTTGCCCTGGATCACGGATGCGGTGGCCGGCCCGCTGGCAGCGGGCGCCGCCAAGACCGTCCGCGTTTCAAGCCGCTCGAACGCGAAGGCGACGCGGCGACGGTCTTGGGTGATGGTGCGCCGTCTCATTAGCGTCTCGCCCGTGAATCCATGGATTGGAGATCGACCCGTCGTTCGGGTCGGGGGCAGGCACGCCTGCCTTACGCGTCTGACAGCCCCATGGATCGCTCCTGAACGCTTCCGCTGAGCGTAGTGCCCGTCGCCTGTGGCGGCAATCGATCGACACAGTTTTTGGAGCTGTTTATGTGAGGCTTGTCGGAGACTAGGACGGTATGTGTGGCAGGGTGCTTGAATAACCCAACCCCACGTGAGTCATGTCACACGCGTGCCGGGCCAGGGCATTCCAGAATGCGCTGCGCACGGTAGAGTCAGGTGCTTGGGGCCGCGCAGGTGTGTCCGATCGCTCGTCGTCTATCAGGAGTCTCACTACGGCTATGCGTCGTCCATTAGAGTGCGGTTCGTGGTTCCGGCTTGCCGCCATGGTAGCCGTGCTGGCGAGCGTTGCCGGCCGTGCGGAGATGTTTGCGGCGGCTACCGGCGGCGAGGTGAAGCCCAACATCATCGTGATCCTCGCCGATGACCTCGGCATCGGCACGGTGGGCTGTTACGGGTCGGACACCTTCAAGACGCCGAATGTGGATGCGCTCGCGACGGGTGGGATCCGCTTCACGACCTGCTACAGCGCGCCCAACTGCGGCCCCTCGCGGGCGTTGATGATGACCGGTCGCTACGGCTTCCGCACCGGCATGACCGGCAACGACAAGCCCGCGGTCGCCCTTCTCGAGGCCGGACTGAAGAGCGAGGCTATGATCCCTAAGGTGCTCAAGACGCGGGACTATGCCACGGCCAGCGCCGGCAAGTGGAGCCAGATCCCGCTTCAGCCCTCCGACTGGGGCTTCGACGAATACATTCGCGCCAAGGGGAGCGGCTCCTACTGGCCCACGCCCGAGCGAAACACCTACATGATCAACGGCAAGGAGAAGGACTGGCCGGAGGGGCAGTACATGCCCGACCTGAGCGAGCAGTTCGTGTTCGACTTCATCGACCGACACAAGGAAGGGCCGTTTTACGTCCACTACTCATTGGAACACATTCACACCGACATCCTGCCCACGCCCGACAGCAAGCCAAACAGCGACGATTTATTCTCGGACAACGTCGCGTACATGGACAAACTCGTCGGCCGGCTGATGGCCGAACTCGACCGCCAGGGGCTCCGCGAGAAGACGCTCGTGATCTTCACCGGCGACAACGGCACCTACGGCAGCGAGGCGCCGCGGTCCACGATCGGCGGCCGCGAACTCTGCGGGGCCAAGGGCATGCTTCTCGAAGGCGGCAGCCGTGTGCCGCTCGTCGCCTCGTGGCCCGGGCACATCCCGGCCGGCCGGGTGTGCGAAGACCTCACCGGCCTCGTGGACTTCCTGCCCACGCTGGCCGAGGTCGCGCACGCGGAGCTTCCCTGCGGCCGGCCGATCGACGGGCAGAGCTTTGCGCCGCAGTTGCTCGGCCAACGCGGCACGCCGCGCGAGTGGGTGTTTGTGATGCTCGGCCGGCACTGGTACGTCCGCGACGCGGGCTGGAAGCTGACCGACACGGGCGAACTCTTCGACATGCGCGACGCGCCCTTTGCCGAACGCGAAGCCCCGTCCGGACCCGAAGCCGATGCGGCCCGTCGCCGGCTCGGCGCGGTGCTCGCCACGCTCGATCCCGCCTCGGGCAAACTCGGCGACGAGACGGGCAAGCACGCGAAGAAGTCGCGTGCCGGCAGCGCCAAATAGCTCCGTTCGGTCCACGGATCTGCCGTCTAAGCCCAACGCAGCGAATCGCGATGCGTCAAACGATCCCTCGCTGCGAATAACGCGATCTTTCCTAACGCTCTGCGCCGCGCCTGATCGAGCCCATCTCAGTACGCCTGGAGCGAATAGCTCCACCCCCCACGAGAGTGTAGCCGCTCGGTCACGCCAAGCTTCCGCACCGCCTCGGGAACGTTCTTCCCCTCAGC
>JBBAVQ010000154.1:0-7713 GCA_040397625.1 Pirellulales bacterium
CAAGGGGCGATAGGATACGACTGCGAGCTCGCATACATTCCGGTAACGACTGCTATCCGCCGCCAATCGAATCAACTCCTCGCGACGGCGGTTTGTCCAGGACATCGCCCATGACGCTCTTCAGGGCGACAACCTGGCACCGTGCGTCAAGTCCGCGACCGGCTCACGGCACGCTCCGGGTGGCCGGCTGTCTGCTCGTTGAACTTCTCGTGGTGATCGCAACGATCGTCACCCTCGCCACGACGGGCTTGTCGCTCGCAGCCGGCGCGAGCGAGCCCAAGGGAGGTTCGCCGCCCGCGGCCCGTGTCGCGACCCATGCCGAACTCGTCACCACGACGGACGATCCGGTTCACTCGGTCCCTTGTGAGGACGGCGGCCTGTTTGTCGATTTCGGCCAGGCCACGTTCGGCTGGCTCAGGCTCGAGTTTCCGGAACCCCAGCCCGCCGCGGAACTCTCTGTCCACCTCGGTGAGAAGCTTGCCGGGCCGACGACGGTGGATGTCAGCCCGGGAGCATCGATCGCCTACCAACTGGTGAAGGTGGCCGTGAAGCCTGAGGCGAAGACAGCCGAGGCGGTTCCGTCGTGGGCGCCGAAGTACCCGCACTGGGTGCCAAACCCGGCGGGGGAGAAGGAGGTCATTCCGTTCCGCTACGCGGAGATCCACGGCCTGCCCGCCACTGCGCCGCTGCCCAAGGTCGTGCGGATGTCGCGGCACGTGCCCTTCGAGGAAACGGCGTCGTCGTTTGACTGCTCCGATCAATCGCTCGTGGAGGTCTGGAACCTGTGCAAGCACAGCATCAAGGCCACCAGTTTTCTCGGGCTCTACGTCGACGGAAACCGGGAGCGGGTGCCCTACGAGGCCGACGCCTACATCAACCAACTCTGCCACTACGGTGTCGATGCCCACTACGACACCGGGCGGCTGACCTATGAGCATCTCCTCGAATACCCGACGTGGCCCACCGAGTGGCGGCAGCACCTCCCGCTCATGGCTCTGGCCGACTGGCTCTACAGCGGCGACGGCGCCGCCCTGCATCGCAACTACGACGCGATCCGCGCGTGCCTGATGCTCGACCGCCGCCGGCCCGACGGGCTGTTTCTCGGGCAGGCGAAGGGCGTGCCTCGCGACATCGTGGACTGGCCCGTCGGCGAGCGCGACGGCTACGACATGGCTCACGACGTGAAGACGGTGACGACTGCGTTTCACGCACGGTCGCTGGAGGCGATGGCCGCAATCGCCCGGGCGACTGGCCGCGAAGCCGAAGCGGCAGAGTTTGAGTCGATGCGGAAAGTGACCGCTCGCACCATGCACGACAAACTCTTCGATGAACGGCGGGGCCGCTATGTGGACGGCCTCGACCCCACGAGCGACCAGCCCAGCACGCACGCCTCGCTGCATGCCAACATGCTGCCGCTCGCGTTCGGCCTGGTGCCGAAGGTCGACGTGAGCCGCGTGGCTGACTTCGTGGCCGGCCGGGGCATGGCCTGCTCGGTCTACGGCTCCCAATACCTCCTCGACGCGCTCTTCGATTCCGAACGTGACCGCGAGGCGCTGTCGCTGCTCACGGCGACCGGTGATCGAGGCTGGCTGCACATGACCAGGAACGTGGGATCGACGATCACCCTCGAGGCGTGGGATGTTGCCTACAAGCCGAACCTAGACTGGAACCATGCCTGGGGCGCGGTGCCGGCCAACGTGATCCCGCGAAAGCTCATGGGCATCGAGCCGTTGGAGCCGGGGTTCGGCCGTGTCCGCGTACGGCCGCGGATCGGCAACCTTGAGTGGGCGACGATCCGCCATCCGTCGCCACAAGGGCCTATCGACCTCTCCGTGAAAGCTGCGCACGGCAACTGGGAGGCTTCGCTGGATCTGCCCGATGGAGTCGTGGCGGAAGTCCACGTCCCGGTGAAAGACGCCGACCACCTGCGATTCCTGCGCGGAGGCACAGTCGAAGACTTGCGTCTGCTCCGCAAGGAAGCAGGTTGCTGCGTGGTCGAAATCCGAGGCGTCAAGGGCACGGTCTCCGCGAAATACGAGCGAGTCGCCCGCTCATCGCGCATCTCGGCGAAGGAGAGCCTGACCCGGTCGGGTCATTGAAGCCAATGGAGATTTTCGTGTCCGATAGAAGTTGTTCGGGGCGGGTGGAACTCGCCGCCTTGTGATGTTTCCGTTCGGTTTGCGCTGTCGTGAGGAGTGTTCAGTGATTCGGCTTTCGTACGTGTCGTCACTTCGGGCTTGGCTCTTCGCAACGCTGCTCGCTGCTGGAGCGTCACCCGCCTTCGCCGCCAGCTTCACCTGGAACGGCCCGAAGGTCGCCACGAGCAGCACGTTCGCGGGCGGCCAGCAGACCTGGAACAACTCCGCCAACTGGACCGGCGACACGAGCGGAACCTTTCCGAACGGTGCCGAAGACGTGGCCCAGATCCGGGTCAACTGGGGAGCGAGTCCGACGCTCAATCTCAACCAGCAGATCACGCTGAAGACGCTGTCGATCGGTGATTCGGCCACCCTCTACTACCCGGTCACCGTCGCCGCCGGGAGCGGCGGTTCGCTCGTGTTCAGTTCAACGACCGGCACGACGACCATCACGAAGAACAACTCCGTCAACGGCACGGCATCGACCGAACTGCGATCCGACATCGTTTCTGCAGGCATGAGCCTCCTGTCGGAAGTTTTCGAAAACCGGATCCAAAACACGACCGGCATCGGCCGGCTCACCTTCTCGGGCAGCGTCTCGGCCGGGAGCGCGGGCCTCAAGACGATCGTCCACTCCAGCTCGGCCACCGGCTCGGGCCTCAGCTACATCAACTACGCCGGGGTCATCAGCGACGGGAGCGGCCAGATCGGCATCACCGTAAGCCCGGCCTCTGCAGGCGCGATTCCGTTTCGATTGACAGGCACCGCGAACAGTTTCTCCGGCCCGGTGACGATCCTCACCCAGAGCGTGCAGGCTTTTCCGCTGACCGGCACGACCGGCGCGCTTGGTTCCGGCACGCTCCAGCTGGGCAATACGGTGGCCACTGGCAGTAGCGCCACGCTCTCCCTCGGCGGTTCGCTTGAAACCGTCACGGAGAGAAACCCGATCGTGGTGCCCGACGGGAGCAGCGGCACTCGCCGAATCGAGGTGATCAACGTCTATGGTGCCGACAACACGTGGGGCGGCATCTACACCTCGGGCGACCGCATCCTCTCCGGCGTGATGGACGTGCAGAACTCGGGCGGCGTCACGCTGGCGTGCTCAGGCACCAGCAGCCTCACCTTCTCAAATGCCATCAGGGGCACCGGGCCGATCACGATCAGCAGCACCGGCTCGGGCAAGGTGATCTTCAGCGGTGCCGGCTCCACCCACTCGGGTACGGTGACGATTCGATCCCGCGAGTTGCAACTGGCGGGAGGTTCGGCGCTCGCCGCGAGCGCGATCGTGCCGCTCGCCGGCGGCACCATGACGCTCACCCCCGCCCTGCAGGCGACGGTGGGCGGCCTGGCACCCAACGCGGGCGGCCTCACCGACGTCGGCAGCGGCTATGTGACGGTCTCCGCAGGCCTTCCCGTCGCCGACATGCTCACGGCGCTCCTCGCCGGTCGCGGCGACGGCACGTGGACCGGCACGAGCGGCATCACGTCCACCGTGGCGGCCGCCAATCTCACCGCCAGCATTCCGCGGACCGTGGGCTGGCTCGACAACGGCGACGGCTCGGTCACCTTCGCCTACGCCGCACCGGGCGACACCAATCTCGACTGGACGGTGGACATCCTCGACGCCGCCAACTTCCTGGCCGGCGGAAAGTTCGACAGCGGCACGCCAGCCACCTGGAACGAGGGCGACTTTGGCTACGACGGAGTGGTGGACATCCTCGACGCCGCCGACTTCCTCTCCACCGGGCTGTTCGACGCCGGTGCCTACAATGGGTCTTCAGGGGCGGCCCCACTCACCGCGGTCCCCGAGCCGTCGGCAACGTCCGCGGTGGCCGCCATGGCCGCGGCCGTCGCGTGGCAGAGTCTGATTCGTCGCAGGAAGCACCATGCTTGAAATGCATTCAGGTTTCGGTCGAGCGGCGTTCGCGGCCGTGTTCGCGCTCTCGTCGCTGCTGTCCGTCGAGGCGGCGACGCCCGCGGCCGACGTGGAGGCCGATGTCGTCGTCTATGGCGCCACGGCGACCGGCCTGGCCGCGGCGATCCAGGCCTCGACGATGGGCATGAAGGCCGTGGTCGTCGAGGCCTCCACGCACGTCGGGGGAATGACAACCGGCGGCCTGTCGAGCAGCGACGTCGGCAAAGCCTGGTCGATCGGTGGCCTCGCCTCGCAGTTCTACTCTCGGGTGGGCAAGACCTACGGCTCCGACGACCGCATCTTCCACTTCGAGCCGAAGGTGGCGGCGGCCGTGTTCGACCAATGGCTCCGCGAGGCAGGGGTGGACGTGATCACGGGCGAACCGCTCAACCTCGCCGACGGCGTCGTCAAGAAAGACGGGCGGATCGAGTCGATCAGGAGCGTCTCAGGCCGCGTATTCCGAGGCCGGATGTTCATCGACGCGAGCTTCGAAGGCGACCTCATGGCGAAGGCCGGCATCTCCTTCACCGTCGGCCGCGAGCCGGAGTCGCAGTACGGCGAGTCGCTCGCCGGCATCCGCCGCGGCGATCGCAAGCCCAGGCCGCACTACACGCAGGGCGACAAAGACCACTTCACCACGGCGGTCGATCCCTACGTGAAGCCCGGCGATCCCACGAGCGGCCTCCTGCCGTGGGTGAACAAGGTTGACTTCGCCACGTTCGTCAACGGCGCCGGCGACAAGGGCGTACAGGCGTACAACTACCGGCTCTGCGTGACCGACGATCCCGACAACCGGATCCCGTTCGAGAAGCCGGCAGGCTACCGCGAACTCGACCACGAACTTTTGATCCGGGTGTTCGAGTCGGGCGACGTTCGCCTGCCGATCCTGATCCACAAGCTCCCCAATCGGAAGTTCGACTGGAACAGCATGCACGCGGTGGGCACCGACCTGCCCGGCTTGAGCTGGGCCTACCCGGAGGCGGACCACGAGGAGCGGAAGCGGATCGCCGCCGAGCACGCCCTCTATGCCAAGGGGGTGATGTGGACGCTCGCCTACCACCCGCGGGTGCCGGAATCGATCCGCAGCGTGGTTTCCAAGCACGGCTGGTGCCGCGACGAGTTCACGGCCACGGGCGGGTTTCCACCACAGCTCTACGTTCGCGAGGGCCGGCGCATGCTCTCCGACGCGGTGGTCACGCAGGGCGTCTGCATGGGCAAGGAGCCCTGCGAGGATCCCGTGGCCCTCGGCTCCTTCGGGCTCGATTCGCATGCCGTGCAGTATTTCGTGAACGAAGAGGGCCATGCCCACCGCGAGGGCGTGTTCTGGCTCGTGCCCCCAAAGCCGTATGGCATCTCGTGGCGAGCGATCCGGCCAAAGCGGAATGAGTGCACGAATCTGCTGGTGCCGACCTGCGTGAGCGCATCGCACGCGGCCTACGGCTCGCTGCGAATGGAGCCGGTCTACATGGCCATCGGCCAGGCGGCCGGTACCGCGGCTGCGTTTGCGCTCCGCGCCGGGACGGCCGTGCAGGACGTGCCCTATGCGACGCTGCGGGAGCGACTGCTCGCCGATGGGGCCAAACTCTCGGGCGACGACGCCCCGAAACGGCAGCCGCAAGCCGCCACCGGCACCCCGCGGCCCGTCACGGCCGCGCCCTCTCCAGCACCAGCACCCAGTCCTGCGGTGCCGGCAGCCGTGGCGCCCTGAACTCCCCCTTCGGCGCCACGACCGGACCGAGGGCGAACCGCCGGCCGCGTACGGGATCGAAGTAGAACGCGGAGTACGGCACGTCGGCTTCGATGCCTTCGACGACCGGCCCCTTCCAGTCGTAGATCTTGCCCTTGGGGCGGTAGACGAATCTCACCTCACCGGGAATCCCGCCGCAGAAGCACCCCTTCTCGACCCACTCCGGATGCGGCTCGAAACGCCACCATTCATATTCTTCGAGAAGTCGCCGACCGATGCCCAGTTGCGTTGCTCCCGGATAGGCCATGCCCTCCCGCCACGTGGCCCAGTCATACACCGGATCGATGCCGGGATCGCCTTCGATGCCGGCCTGCCAGATTCCGGCCGCGCCATACGTGTGCCCCGCGGCGCCCCCGAGGATCAGGCTCCAGAACACGTGCCGCTGGATGTCCTCGAAGTTGGTCTGCATGTGCCGCTCGTAGCAGGCCTCGCCGCAGACGACCGGTCGCCGGGGCTCCTGCTCACGACAGGCCTTCACCAGATCGAGCGTCTTGGCGGCCGTGCTGAGCCCATCGTGACCGATGGCGACCATGTCGAAATCGAACGCCGTGCCATCCTCGATCGTAGTCCTGGGATCGCCGGGCGAGTGGTGGCACAGCGGATGCCCGTAGGGGTCGATTCGCTTCACGAACTGTGCGAGTTCGGACCACGGCCCAAACGCATCCTTTGCCTCGCCGCCGACAATCCAGACCACCGGCAAGGAGGCATACCGGGCGACGAGGTGCCGCCAGTGCCGCTTGAAACCCTCGATCCCGACCTGCTCGAGCGTGCTTCTGCCGCCTGCCTGCGGCCGGCCCCAGCCGCCCACGATCGCCGGCATCATCCCCACCTCCACGAGGTGCCGCAGCCGGCGATCGACGGCGTCGAAGGCCCGGAGGTTGACCTCGCGAAACTCCAGATCGAGGTAGGGCATGCCTCCCTCGGTCTCCCAGCAGGGCTGCAGCATCTGCTCATCCGGGTAGGGGCCGCAGACGATCTGCACGACGGTAAACCCCTTCGCATGCCGATCGGCCGCCAGTTCGCGAAAGTCGTCGAACGACATCCGCTTGGAAAGACCTTTCCACCACGTGTCACCAAGCCAGAAAAACGGCGTGCCGTCGGCGTGCGAGAAGTGCCGCCGGTCGTCCGAGACGCGGAGGAATCCGTGAGCCAGAATCGGATGGCGGCCCTCGTAGGACCGCACCGTGAGCGATCGCCCGCCGGCATCGAAACCGCCGTTCTGTTCCCCTGTCGCCTTGATTCGGTAGCGGTAGTCGCCGGGTCGCGGCGGTGCAAACCGCACCGTCCAGGTGTCGCCGCCGGACCAGAACGCCGGAACGGTCCAGGCCTGCGTGCCGCTGGTGAAGACCACGTCGACCTCGATGTCGGTGAACGCGTTGGCAGGGTGAACCGCCGACGCAAACGACGTCTCGAAGACAGTCCCGACAGTCGCCACGCCTGCAGGATCCGCGACCGCGCTGCTCGCCATCACGGCCACCACCAGCGCCGCGTTGATTCCGCGCATGGTCACAGCCCCCGAGCCAACGAAAGGAACGAAAGAGCAAAGAGCATGGACAACGTCTCCAACGCCGGCCGCTGCGTTCATGATGACGCCCGCCCGCGCATCAACCACACCCGTTCGGGTGACACGCCGGCGTGGTGATCGGAAACACGACCGACGTGAACCGCACGGGTACACTGCGGATGACGAGCGGCACCGAGTTCGCAGGTCGCTTCCTCCCACGCGATCCGATGCGGTTCACACGTGATCCTTTTACGGTTCCCACTCGATCCTCGCGGGTTTTTCCGCGGAACCCCTAAAGCCCGGAGCGGAAGCGACGGGAACGGCTCCGCAGATCGGCGCGCGTCGCTCGCCGCCGCCACGCGTGATCCCCTCGCTCCCGCTCGGGGCTTCCTGGCGGAGTGACACCGCC
>JBBAVQ010000155.1:0-7696 GCA_040397625.1 Pirellulales bacterium
GGATGGCGATCCGCTTCCAGCACGCCGTGGGATCGGCGACGAGCGACGTCGTCCTCCACGCCCGGCTCCTCGACTCCGCCAATGCCCAGCAGGCCGACGCCCTCGGCCGGCTCGGCGTGAACCTCGTGCACGGAGCCTTCGCGCACTGGAAGGCGCCCCGGTCGCTGATCGAGACGCTCCTCGACCACGTGGGCCGCGACCGGCTGGAGATCGACTGGATCCGCGTGGCGGGTCCGGCCTTCAAGGACGTGGACAACCGGCTGCTCGGCCTGCATCTCGTCCGGCTCGGCTACACGCCGGCGGTGCTGTTCGACGTCGATGGATCGCCGTTGCTCGCCTCCGAGTCGATCCGGCACACACGGGTGCTCGTGGAGCGCGGCCGCTTCGCGCCGGTCACCAACGTCAACATGGCCATGCTGGACCGCGCCCGCGAGGCCTTCGAGGCGGTCCCGGCCGCGAAGCCCGGCACTCCGCGGGGGCCGATCCGCGAGATCATGGAGGTCACGATGAACAACCTCCGCGACCGGGGCAGTGCGGAAGACGCCGACTTCCTCGCCCGTGTCGATCTCATCAACACGGTGGGAAAGATGGTGCTGGTCAGCGACATCGGCGCCTTCCACGCCCTGGGCGAGTACCTCGCCGACCGCAAGGCGGAGGCTACGGCGCTCGTGCTCGGCGTGCCGCTGCTCAGGGAGCTGTTCAACGAGAACCACTATCGCCGGCTCGACGGCGGCATCCTCGAGGCCTTCGGCCGGCTGTTCACCCACGACGTGCAGCTCTACGTCTACCCGACCCGCGACGTGATCACGGGGAAGGTCGTCACCGCCGACACGCTCACGGTGGCCCCAAACCTCGCCCATCTGCTCGAGCACCTGCGGGCCAACGGCCTGATCCTGCCGCTGGCCTGCGACCCCGACGCCCTCCTCACCTACTCCAGCGAGGACGTGCGGGCGCGGATCTGCTCGGGTGATCCCTCATGGCGCGACCTTGTGCCGCCGCCGGTCGCGGCGGCGATCGACCGCAACGGCTACTTCGGCGAGAGCTGCCCGGTCGAGTGACGGGGGCTCGATGAACCCTGCGCGGCCGTTTGTACAAGCCCAACGCCGTAAGGCGTGGGGTGGACGGGCACACCGCCGCCGCGTTTCGGTACGATAACGCTGGATCACGCCTTTCCAGGAGCAATCCGATGACCGCGCCCGACCTCTCCCGCCGCTCGTTCCTCGGGGCCTCGTCGATTGCCGCTGCGGGGATCACCGCCTCCGCGGGCATCACCGCCGCCTCGACGCGGGCCGTCGCTGCCGACCCCAACTCCAGGATCCGCATCGGCTTCATCGGCCCTGGCGGTCGCGGCTTCAAGGCCCACGTGAACAAACTCGCCAAGCTTCGCAAGGAGGGTGCGAAGATCGACCTCGTTGCCGTCAGCGAAGTCTACAAGAACCAGGAAGACAAAGTCTGCGCCTTCATCAAGGAGGAGACCGGCGCCGATCCGAAGCGCTACGTCGACTACACCGATCTGCTCGCCGACAAAAACGTAGACGCCGTCTGCATCGGCACGCCCGACCACTGGCATCACCGCCAGATCGTCGATTCGCTCAAGGCCGGCAAGCACGTCTACGCCGAGAAGCCGATGACCAAGACCGTCGAGGAGGCTCTCGACGTGGTGAAGCTCTGGCGGGAGACGGGCCGCGTGATGCAGGTTGGCGTGCAATCCACGAGCCTCAAGGTCTGGGAGCAAGCCCGCGGCCTGATCGAGGCCGGCAAACTCGGCAAGGTGCTCGGCTTCCAGACCGAGTTCTTCCGCAACTCGTCGGTCGGCCAGTGGCGCTACTACAAACTTGACCCCGCGATGAGCCCGGCCACGATCGACTGGAAACGGTGGCTGGGCGTCGATGCCGGCCTCGCCCCCATGATGGACTTCGACCGGGCCCTCTACGCCCAGTGGCGATGCTACTGGCCGTTTGGTTCGGGCATGTTCACCGACCTTTTCGTCCACCGCACCACCGCGATGCTCAAGGCCACCGGCCTGCGGTTCCCCGCCCGCGTCGTGGGGGCCGGCGGCATCTACCTGGAGCTCGACAGCCGCGACGTGCCCGACGTGGCCACGGTGGTGGCCGACTATCAGGAAGGCTGCCAGGGCCTGATCACGGCCACGATGTGCAACGAACGGTCGCGGATCAAACAGGTGATCCGCGGCCACAACGGCAGCTTCGAGTTCGGCAATGGCGAAGAGTTTACCGAGTTCGCCTTCCTCGCTGAGCGGCCCCAGGTGACCTTCGATTCGACGATCCAAGACGAGGTGATCAAGACCGACCTCTCGGCCGACGACCTCCAGAAGAACGACACCACGACGCTCCACTTCCAGAACTGGCTCGATGCCATGCAGGCCGGCAAGCCGGAGATGTGCAACAACACGCCGGAACTCGGCGCCGCCGCGGTGACGACGGTGATCCTCGGGGCGATGAGCTACCGCCAGGGGAAGGTGTTTCACTTCGATGCCGCGAGCGGTACGTATTCCGACGGCAATCCCGGCTGGGCGAAGCAGTGGGAGGCGCTCTCGAAGTCCGGTTCGAAGCCGCGGCACGTACCCGGCTGGCATGCCGGCGAAACGGGCAGCGTGCTCAAGCCCGAGGACCACCAGAAGCTCGCCGGTCCGTGGGTGGGCGGCAAGGACCCCGCCACCGCGGGCTGACCGCCACCAAGCCCCGCCATGAAGCCAACGATCCTCCGCGACCGCGCCGTCACACCCGACGGCAAGACGCTCACGCTGCACGAGCACGATGGCGTATTCACAATCCGCATCGGCACCGTCGAACTCATGTCGAGCCGGCAGCACCACTCCGAGGAGCGGCTGGCGGAACTCGCCTGCGCGGGCCTGCGGCAGCGGCCCCGGGCCCGCGTCCTGATCGGCGGCCTGGGCATGGCCTTTACGCTCCGGGCGGCGCTGGGCCGGCTCGCACCCGACGCCGAAGTCGTGGTCGCCGAACTCATGCCGGCGGTGATCCGCTGGAACCAGACCCCTGACTATGGCCTTGGTGCCGACGCGATGGCCGATCCGCGGGTGACGGTTGTCGAGGGCGATGTGGTGAACGTGCTCCGCGACAACACCGGCCGATTCGACGCCGTGATTCTCGACGTGGACAACGGGGCCAGCGGCCTGAGCGTGGCCTCCAACAACCGGCTCTATTCGCTGAAGGGGCTCACGCGGGCTTCCGCCGCCCTCCGGCCGGGTGGCTGCCTGGCGGTCTGGTCGGCCGACGACGACCGGGCCTTCGCCGACCGGCTGGGCAGGGCCGGGTTCACCGTGAAAACGGAGCGAGCGACCGTGCACGCCGGCGGCGGCGGCTGGAACACGCTGTTTCTCGGCCGCCTGCCCCGGTCGCGGTGAGCCTGCCGCCATGCAAGCGACAGGCCCGACCCAAACGTTGCTGGCCACGGCCCGCCGGTGTTCTACTATGGAGTAACGGTCCCCGGCGACGGCCGGGGAATGAACCGCCTGGCGGCGATCTCGCAGTGATCGCGACGGCTGGGATTCCTCGTAGCAAAGGAGGTGATTCAGTGACGCAATGTGACTGTATCGGAGGGCTGCGCCGATAGCGGCGAGTCGACGGGCCTGCCGTTGACGCAGCCCACCAATCCCGCCATCGCGGTGCGACGAGGGTGGCATGCTCCATCCCCGCCGGCCAGATGACGAATCAGTGGTTCCTACGGCTGCCGCCCCGCAAGGGGCGGCAGCTTTTTTTCTGCGCCACCCGAAGCGAACCGCCGCCGCGTCAGTCGTAGATCGGGAAGAACGTCCCGAAGGCGAGTTCGCAGAACACGCCCGGGTCGTTGAACCGTCGGTGTCGGTCGAGCCCGGAGATGGCCCGCATCTGACTGTCGTCGAGCACGAACGATTCCACGTCGAGGTTTTCGGCGAGCCGTTCGATCCGCGATGTCTTCGGGATCACCGACGTGCCTCGCTGGACACCCCAGCGGAGCACCACCTGCGCGGGCGTGCGGCCGGTGGCCGCGGCGATCTCCTGCACCACCGGATGACGGAGCACGGAGTCTTCCGAAGTCGCCATGCCGAGCGGCACGTACGATCCGGCGCCCAGCGGCGAATACGCCGTGACGGCGATGCCCGACTCGCGGCAGAACCGCAGCAGCTTCTCCTGCACCAGAAACGGGTGCATCTCCACCTGAAGCGCGGCCGGGGCGATGTGGGCCCGCGCGGCCAGTTCGCGAATCACACCGACTGGGCAGTTGCACAGGCCGATCCGCTTCACGAGCCCCGCCTCCACGAGCCGCTCCATCGCCCCCCAGGTGTCGGCGAGCGGCACCTCGATCGGGTGCATTCGCGGAGCGTGCACGGCGGGATCGCGAACCCAACCGGGCGGATAGCGTTCTGCAAACGGCACGAACTCCAGTGCGATCGGAAAGTGGACGAGATAGAGGTCGAGCTGCTCCACACCGAGATCGGCGAGCGTCCGCTCGCAGGCGGCCCGCACCCGCGAGGGCTCGTGGTAGGTGTTCCAGAGCTTCGAGGTGATCCAGAGGTCGTCGCGGCGACAGTGGCCCGCGGCGATCGCGCGACGCATCCCCTCCCCCGCCTCGCGCTCGTTGCCGTAGTCGCAGGCCGAGTCGAGGTGGCGGTAGCCGATGCGGATCGCCTCGGAGACCACGTCGGCCGTGCGGTCGCGCTCGAGCTTCCAGAGACCGAGCCCGACCGCCGGAGGCCCGGCCACGCCCCCCGCGACGCCGCTCACCGGCGGCCGCCCTTCTTCGTGGCTTTCTTCACGACCTTCTTGACGACCTTCTTCTTGAGCTTCTTCTTTACCACCTTCTTCGCCATGCGGGCCGTCACCTGCCTGCCGGCCGCCTTGGCGGCTGTCGGCTTCTTCGCCGCCGCAGCCTGCGCGGGCTTCTTCTTTGCGACTCCCTTCTTCACAGCGGGCTTCTTCGCCACCTTCTTTCCCCGGGCCTTGGCCGTAAGGCGTGCGTGGGCGGCGTCGGCCACCTCGTCGAGAAACTCGTGGGCCTCGGCCGCGAGATCCTCCGCCGAAAGCGGCTCCACCTCATCGATGATGAACACGGCCAGTTCGCCGCGCCGCTGGGCCGCCGACAGTTCCTTGTATTCGTCGAGCGTGAGGTCGTCGTGATCCTCGTCCTCGCTCGTCAGAAACTCGAAGCCCACCCGGGCCTGTGGATCCCAGCCGTCGATGTGAAACTCCACGCCATACTCGCGAAACTGCAAGTTCCGCTTGATCGCGTAACCGCGCTTCGTGAATAGCCGCGCCAGCAGGTCGCAGCCTTGGGTCTCGCTGAGCGTGTCGTACATCGGAAGCAGAAACTCCTCGGGGAGGGATGGGGACGTGCCGCGGGCGAGCCCCGGGCCCCGCGAAGAATAGCCGATCTCGGCCGCAGCGGTCACCCGGGTGTTGGTACAGTTGAGACGACCCCTCGCCACCCCCGGGCCGCACCATGATCCGCCGAAGCATCCGCGACGCCGCCGACTGGATCTCCCGCGTCATCCACCATCCCCGCGAGGAACTCACGCATTGGCAGGCGACGGCGCGGTTTTGGTACGACCTCGCACGGGTCGGCGGCCGGCGGCTCCAGGAAGACCGGGCCCTGCAGATGGCCGCGGCCCTCGCCTTCCACACGCTGTTTGCCCTGATGCCGCTGGCGATCGTGAGTACGGCGCTCTTCAAGGGCATGCAGGGGGTCGACAAGCTCCAGTCGCTCGTCCACCAACTCGTGCAGTCGGCCGGCCTCGACACGGTCCGGATCATGCCCGCCGACGGCACGGCCGGCACCGACACCGTGTCGCTCGGCACCTGGCTTGAGGACATGATCCGCAAGTTCGGCACGATCGACCTGGAGACGCTCGGCCTGCTCGGACTCGCCGCGATGATCTACGCGGCCGTCGCGATGATGGTGACGATCGAAGACTGCTTCAACACGATCTACCGCGCGCCCCAGGGCCGCTCCTGGCTGCGGCGGATGCCCGTCTACTGGACGGTGCTCACGGTGGGGCCGCTCGGCATCGCGCTGCTGTTCGTCGTGGACAGCCACGTGGGCCGGTGGATCGCCTCGGTGGAGGCCCGCGCCGGGCTGATCCACGTGCTCGGCGTGGTCTGGAGCGTGGGCATCATCACGCTCATGCTGCTCGGCACGTTCGTGCTGCTCCCCAACACCCACGTGTCGTGGCGGTCGGCGGTGGGCGGCGCCTTCGTCTCCGCGGTGCTCCTCCACATCGGCAAGGTGGGCCTCGCCGCCTACATCAACAACGCCTTCTCCTTCAGCCACCTCTACGGCCCGCTCGGCTTTGTGCCGGTGCTCATGCTCTGGACCTATGCGATGTGGATCTGCATCCTCTTCGGCGTGGAGGTGGCGGCGATCGTGCAGCGGCTCGGAGGTCGCCATGAGATCGACGAGGTGTCGAGGCTTCGATCCCGTTCGGCGCTGCTCGACGCCTCGTCGGTGCTGCTCCTGATGGAAGCGATCGCCGAAGGCTTCGAGTCTGGCAAGGCGGTGCCCCTCGCCGCGCTCGTCGAGGAGACGGGTCTGCCCGAGCCGGTGGCGACCGAGATCCTCGAGAAACTCGCCACCGAGGGCTTCGTGCACCGCGTGGCGACGAACGTCGCCGCCTACACGCTCGCCCGGCCGCCGCAAGACATCTCCGCCGAAAGCCTCGTCGAGTTTGGCCAGGGCATGCTGCACGACCGCACCGGCCGCCGCCGGTCGCGAACGGTCGAGGCGCTCCGCCGCTCGCAGCGGGAACTGGCCGCCAACACCTCCCTCGCGGCCCTCACCGATCGCGCGGTGGGGTGAGCGACTGCGACAGCGGGCACGACGCGACCGCGGGTTCGCCGCGACGATAGCGGGCGAGCAGTTCCTTCGACCGCGCCGCGAGCATCCGGCGAACCTCGCGACGCTTCCCCTTCACCCGCGCAATCTTCATGGAGTCGTAGGCGGTGGTCTGGTGTCGCATCCAGGCGATCACCGCCGCCTCGGCACGCCGCTCGATCGGGATCCGCTCGGTGCGGGCCACCGTGCCGCTGCCCACCGGAGTGGCATGGGCCGTGACGGCCGCGGCGAGCCGCTCGGCGAGCGTCGCATGCCGCTCGTGAAACCCCAGAAAGGCCCGCACGGCCAAGGCAAAGTCTTCCACATACTCGGCCTGCACGGCATCGCGTCGCTTCGCCGCCGATGCCTGCCGCTTCGCGTACGCCTCCGTCGAGCGTTCCGACTCCAGTTCGGCCCGGATCCGTTCCACCGCGGCGCGATCGGCCCAGACGCCCCGCGAAAACGTCCTCCGGCCGACCTTTTCCTGAACCACCCAGTGATCCCCCGCCGCCTTGATTCGCCGCGTCAGCCCCGGATCACCGGGCGGCACGAGGATCCAACCGGCAGGCACGGCCAGCACGGCCCCGTTCGCCGCGCGAACGGTCGAGTCAGTCGGCCCCGGTACGTAAAGGTTTCCGGCCATCGGCTCCGAGAATCTCCTCGTGGACCAACGTATCGGCCACACGAGCGTATCGGCCACACACGGCGCCGCACTATAACCCCGTGAACCACCGCCCCTCGCGGCCCTACGGCTGGTCGGCTTGCTCCCCGGAGCGCAGGTTTTCAACCTGCGGCACCATCCGGCACAGGTTGAAAACCTGTGCGACCGCTCGCCACGCAGTGTCCAAGCCCAACGCCGTAAGGCGTG
>JBBAVQ010000156.1:0-7635 GCA_040397625.1 Pirellulales bacterium
TGGCCTCGTAGCACAGGTTTTCAACCTATGTGTGTATCCGTTTTGCGTAGCGATCGGGGCTGCCCCGCGCCTGTTTGCTGCCGTATGATGAGTAGATTCCTGAGCACGGAGGCGCATCGTGAGCGAACAGATCGGAGCCGTTTTCATCTTCGCCGGGCTCGCGGTCCTTGCCGCCGGACTGCTCTGGGCCGCTCTCAGGTGCCTCGGCGGGCTCTTTCGCAGCCGGTCGTGGCGGCGGCTGCTCATGCCAGTCGCCATGGCCGGGGTCGGACTCGTCATCGGCCTGACGCCCTTCGTGGCTCAGCGGGCCTATCTCGCCATGGTCGGCCTCGGCGAGCGGGAGCGGGTGATCGATGGCGAGCGGGCCTTGAACCTCACCGGCTGGGATCGGGAAGGGTACGGGATCCTCGCCACGAAGCCCGACGTTGCCATCCTTGAAATGGGTAATCCGAACGTCACCGACGAGACGCTCGACCTGCTCATGGGCCTGCCGCAACTCCGCGAACTCACGCTCAACGACACCTCCGTCACCGACGAGGGGCTCGCCACGCTCGCCCGGCTGCCGAAGCTCCAGAGCCTGCGGATCGCGAGGACGAGGGTCACACCCGAGGGCGTGCAGCGGTTTCTCGACGCACCGCCCCCTCGGCTCGAGCAGCTTGACGTTTCGGGCAACGAGGTGCCTGCCGCAGTCCTGCGGCGTTGGAAGAACGCCGCGGCTGATAGCGGCGTGGAGCGGCGGTATGTCAACTGAGTTCACGCTCCGCGAGGAGCCGCTCGGCAATCGCGACAGCGCCTGCTTTCTCTGCGAGGCCAGTGCCTTGGCGTATCTGACGATGCCGGAGGGTGCCATAGCCTTTCGCGAGAAACTCGGCCTCGAAGCCAGGCTGTTCAGCATCGACAACACGCAGGCCTGGCTCGGCGTCGATGAGGGAAACGTGGTGGTGGCGTTTCGGGGCACCGAGTCGGCGACCACGCTCGACGGCCTCAAGGACATCCTGCTCACCGACGCGATGAACCTGCTCGTCGTGCCGGAGGGACGTCTGGGTCACGACCTCTCGGCGGCCGGTGTCGGGGCGAGGTTTCACAAGGGCTTCGTCGACGCGATCGCCGAGGTGTGGGAGCCGCTCGCGGCCGCAGTCGAGGCGGAGCTGAAGTTGAACGACCGGCCGCTCTGGATCACGGGCCACAGCCTCGGCGGGGCGCTGGCCCTGCTGGCGGCGTGGCTCTTCAAGCGGCGGTTCGTGCCGGTGCACGAGGTCTGCACGTTCGGGGCGCCGATGATCGGCAATCGCGAGGCCTGTGCGGCGTTCGACCGGGAGTTTGCCGGCCGCATCTTCCGTTACGTGAATGGCCGCGATCCGGTGCCGAAGCTGCCCACGCTGTCGCTGGTGGCCAACGAGTTTCTCCACGTGAAGGAGGAGCGGCTGCTTGGACAGGATCCGATGACGGGCATCGTGGACGTGGTCGGGACCGTGGCGTCGAAGGCGGCCGGTGGGCTGCTCGCGGGCGACCTGGTGGACGAGGCCTGGGGCCACCTCAACGCCGAGGTGGCTTCGCACTTCCTCGACCGCTACCGCGACCTGTTGCGCTGTTCTACGGATCACACGTGTCCTGTCGCAGAAAGCCCAATCGCGTGAGCGATGGGGGCGGGCCCGAGAATCGCGTGTGAATCGGATTAGGCGACCGGTAGGCCGTTGAATACCTTGCCCGTCATCTGCATCGTGGCCTGGCCGGCTGCATTGAAGGAAAACGACACCGTGCCCCCCGCGGCGATGCCAGCCGTCCACGAGGCGTTCTTCAGTCGGTAGCGGGTGCCTGACACGGAGACGATTTCCGCACCCCAGAGATTGCCGGCCGTCAGCGTGGCCGCCATGTCGAACTCCAGCGTCCAGCCGTTGATCGCCGTCGTGCCGCGGTTGCGGATCGTGACCGATCCCGAGAAGTTGCCGGGCCAGCTGTTCGTGATCGCAAACGCGACTTCGTGAGGTGATGTCTCGCTTGGGGGCGGCGGCGGAGGAGGAGCCCGGTAGGAGCCCGCGTCGAAGAGCTGTGCCCCGATCATGTCGGCGACGTCGAGCGTGTCGACGATGCCGTCGTAGTTGAAATCGCCGTGCTCCCAGCCAGCCGGTTGCAGCCCGTCGTAGCGCCCGCCGCCGAGGACGTTTGCGATGTCGAGTGCGTCGACGTATCCGTCGAGGTCGGTGTCGCCCACCGCGGCCCAGCCCACGGTCACGTCGGCGGACGTGCCCCAGGTGCCGATCGCCCGCAGGCCTCCGCTCCCGGCCGAGGTCGACCCCAGGCCGGCGCTGCCGTCCCAGCCGCCGCCATTCCATGCCGTCATCACCCGCTGCCCGAGTGCGGTGGCGTCGAACCCGCCGGCCGACACGTTCAGCCGGCCGGTGCCAACGTCGACGCGGCCAGCGGAATCGATCGCCAGACGCGTCAGCGACACGGCCTCATAGCCGACATCGAGCGTGACGCGTGCTCCGGCCCGGACCTCGAGTCCGCCGCTGCCGAGCGCCGCGACGTGGCGCACGATGACCTCACCTTCTTCGACGACGGTGCCGCCGGAGAAGGTGCTGGCGGCGGTGAGCACGAGCACTCCCGTGCCCCGCTTGATCAGCGGTGTCGTTCCCGTGCGCACCGTGGCGTCGGTCTGGGTGACTCCCGCGGCCACCGTGACCACGCCGGGCGTGACGACAGGCACGAGGGCCGGGTTCTCGTCCTTCGTGACGACCGCGGCCGACGTGTAGACCCGCTGCACCTTGGCGGTGGTCTCGATCGAAGGCCCATAGCTTCCGTTCCAGGAACAGAAGTAGGCCCACGACACACCGACCTGCCGCATTGCGTCGATGTCGGGCACCCCGCCGAACTCCGTGAGCGCGATCGGCTTCTTGCCGTCGAAGCGGGCCAGCAGCGGGCTCCACCGCGAGGACAGGGTGTCGGAGCGGTCGCTCGGATAGGCGTCGACGCCCACCACGTCCACGACGTCGTCGCCGGGGTACCAGGCCGGATCCTCGCTGGTGAGCACCCAGACGAGATTGTCGATGCCGTGATGGTTCGTCAGCCGATCATAGGTGAGCCGCCAGAGCTGCTTGAAGGCCTCCGGCCCCTTCGCACCCCACCAAAACCAGCCACCCTCCGACTCGTGCAGCGGACGCCAGAGCACGGGAACGTCTGCGGCGGCGAACTTCTTGAGTTGCACCGCGATGGCGTCGATGTCGCGGATCAGGGCTTGGTAATCGCTGCCCGAAGGGGTGGCCAGCGTGGTCGCGATGTCGAAGGTGGTGCCCTGCGTGTAGAAGCCCCGCCACCAGGGATAGTCGGCCGAGTTGACGAGCTTCGTGGGGGCGTTCCAGTGCCAGGCCATCGAGACCAGGTAGCCCTGGTTCTTCGCCAGCGAGATGTAGTCCTCGGTGAGCGATCCAGGATTCGCGCCGTAGGCCACGCGGCTCGGCGAATAATCCATGAAGTCGCCCTCGACGATTGCGGGCAGCTTGCCGCTGGCCGACTGGATCACCGACAGGTCCGACCGCTCGTTCTGGCCGGAGAGCGTGGTGGAGCCATAGCCCTGGGCTACCCGGGCGAGGAGCGCCTTGGCGAGCGGCGTGGCGTCGGCGTTGACGGGCACCGCCGGCACCGCCTTGGGGAGCACCGGAGTCTCCGAGGTGAGCGTGACGGCGTCGATCTCGTAGTAGTTCCATCCCCCGCCGACGAACAGCGTGTTGGAAGATGCCAGCGTCACCAGGCCGGCATCGTAGGTGGCGAAGCTCGTCGCCTGCTTGAACGTGCCTGACAGGGCGACGCCGTTGAGGCCGCCTTCGAAGCCCTTGTCGCCGAACGGCGACCGGAACTGCACGGTCAGCCGATACGGGCCGGGGGTGGCCGCAAACGATGACCACGTGACACGGTCACCCGCCTGGTCGAATCCCGTCACATACCCGGAGCCGGTGTAACCGGTGACGGCCGTGCTCTTCGACACGCCGGTGAGCGTGCCGTTCTCGGCCTGGAGCGTGACGGTGGCCAGGAGCCGGCGGGGTTCCAGCCGTTCACCGCCCAGCACTCGGCCGTCTGCGATCCGGTGACGGTGCGACGATCGTCGGCGTGCCATGCTGCCGTGCTCCCGATGCGACACCGTCACGATCCAGCCAGACGTACCAGAAAAAGTACTATAACGCCCGAACTTCCGCGAGGCGAGCATCGGGTTCACCTTCGCCGGAGGCGGGCGGCGGGATCACGGCGGATCCGGGGTGGCGGCGTCGAGCCAGCGGATTTCGACCCGCGAGACCTGGAGCGAGGTTTCGCCGGCCACCAGGGCGACCGAGCCCGCCGCCGCGTCGGGCTCGGCGTCATACTCGAGGGGCACGAGGTAGCCGTAGTCGCCTCCGGCAGCGCCTTGGATGCGGCCGGGCTGTGGCGTCGGCGGGTGGCTCCCGACCCGCACCGCGAGGCGGGCGTCGGCGTCGGATGCGAAGGCCTGCACCCTGACGCGAAGAATCCGGCCGTCGACCTGATAGGCCAGCGACCCGCCGGGCGGGAGCATCGCCCGCGAGGCATCCTCCTGGGTGGCCCGCGCGTCGGCGGTGACGATCGCCACGCCGGTGGAGTGGTCGGCGACCCGGGAGAGGTCGTCGAGCTCGTCGACCAGCACGCGGCTCTGCACGGCCACAGGGCCGACTGCCGCCGACGCCGGCGACTGACCCGCCGCGTTGGCGGCGGACACGCGATACCAGGCCGTGGCGCCCGGCTCCGCCGCCTCGTCGGCGAATAGGGGGCGATACTGCACGTGGTCTTCGCGGGCTGCCGGGGCGATCACACGCCACGGCCCGTTCGCGGCGGAAGCCCGCTCGAGCACGTACTGTGTGGCACCGACCGAGCCCCGCCACGAGATGGCGCCGTGGTCGACCACGGGAAGCATCTCTGGGGTGCGTGGCACCGGCAGGGGGCTCGGGTCGAGGCCGAGGATCCGATGAGCCGCAGCGTGCGTGAAGGCGAGGAGTGCGGCCTCGTCGTAGCTGTCTCCCGAGGTGAAGCCCGGCCAGTGAAAGGCCTTGTAGCGGCCCTGCGCCGCGGGCTCGGAGTGCCAATAGAATCCGCCGTCGCGGCTGCGGAATCGGAGGCTCCAGAACAGCAGCCCCGCCGCCTCGGACTCGATCACCTGATCCGCCACGCGCTGGAGTTCGGCCAGAGGCACGAACCCGGCCTCGCCCACGAAGAAGGGCTTCTTGCCGGCCGCCGCGGCGATCGCCTCGCCCACCGCCTGGACCATGTCGCGGTTGGGCTCGGGATAGTGGTGCGTGGTGACCACGTCGATCGCCGGCTCGTCGAGCGACGCCGCGGGCACGCCGTGGAGCGAGTTGCCGTCGATCACGAGATGGTGCGGATCGAGCTGTTTGATGAAGCCAGCGATCTCGCGGGTCCACGCGGGGGGCGAGTCGAGTTCGTTGCCCGTCTCCCAGCCGAGAATGGCCCGGTCGTCGCGATAGGCCACGCCCGTGATCGTGTTGCGCCGCAGGAGCACGTGCTCGATCGTCTTCTTGAAGTCGGCGATCACCTCGGGATCGGTCCAGAAGGCCTCGGCCGGCTTGCCCCGAAAGGCCGCGTATTGCGGCGCTCCTCCCTGCCACTTCCAGTTGTCGACCAGCGGCACGATCACCCGCACCCGGGCCCGATTCGCCGCGGCCAGCATGCCGTCCATCGCGATGAAGGCCTGCTCGTTGAACTGGCCCGGTCCGGTGACGTGAACGAACGGCCCCATGTCGGAGTCGTCCCGCTGCACGGTGATCACGTAGGACCGGGCCGCCCGCCCGCCGAGTTGGGCGATCGCTCCGAAGGCATCGTCGAGTTCGCCGGCCTCGGGCCAGCGCCAGGGCCGCTCGCCCCCCCAGCGAAAGGCATCCTCGATGACGAGCAGGTTCGGGACGTTGAACGAGACGAAGCGATATTCGTGTTCGCCGTCGACCAGTCGCGTGCCCTCGCGGGAGATGAACCGCGGGAAGCCCTGCGGCGGCGTCGTGCCGCCGCCAGGGTCGGCGAGGAGCGCGGATCCGACAAGCAGGCAGCCGAGCGCCGCGACACAGATACCCACCCGCCGGCACGTCGGCATGCGAGACCTCCGTCAGCCTGGATGAAGTCGCCGCTCGGCGGCCGCCATCTCGGCCGCGATGTCGGCGGGATAGTCCTGGAGCCGGTCGTACCACGTGAACTTCAGGATGAGCATGCAGGCGGCCGCCAGGCCGAGGGCCCAGCCGAGCCGTGGGTAGTCGCGGATCACGAGGTAGATGCCACCCGCCGTCAGCGCCGTCTGCCAGACGATGCCCACGGCCACGTTGAAGACGTCGCGCGGTAGGTCGCGGTTGGCGGACGCTCCCGGCTGGCGGCTGAGGAGTTCCTCGTGGATCGGGCCCCAGAAGCCCCAGGGGCGAACTCGCCGGTAGAAGGCGATCAGCACCTCGCGATCGTCGGGGGGCGTGGCCAGGCTGCCAAGCACGCTGGCGGCCAGCGAAATGGCGAGGATGGCCGGCGACACCGCGAGATTCTTCTCGAGGCCGAAGACGGTCGTCTGTCCGTGGAGGGCGATCGTAAAGGCGAGTGCGGCTCCGATGCCCGCCACCATGCCCCAGAAGTAGCCCCAGCCGTTGAACCGCCACCAGTGCCACTTGAGCACGTTGGCGGCGATGTAGCCACCATACAGGGCGCCCACGATCCAGTTGACGACATCCTGCAGCTCGTCGAGCAGGAAGCCCACGGCCGTGCCCACGACTACGACGGCGATCGTCGTGGCGTAGCTCATGAGCACGTAGGTGCGGTCGGAGGCGTGTGGATTGAGGTACCTCTTGTAGATGTCGTTGACCACATAGGCCGGTGCCGCGTTGACAGTCGCGGCATAGGTGCTCATGAAGGCAGCGAGCAGGGCGGCGAGTAGCAGGCCGAAGAGCCCCACGGGGATGAACTGCCGCATCGTGAGGGGCAGAATCAGGTCGAAGTCGACCTGCTCGCCCATGACGGCCAGATCGCCGCGTAGGAACACCAGCGCCAGCACGGTGAGGCCGGCGATGAGCATGTAGCGGGGAAACAGGAGCACCAGATTCACGAAGCCACTCATCAGCGCGGCCTCCCTGGGGGACCGGGCTGAGAGCACCCGCTGCATGTCGTAGTTTGGCGCCGGGCCCGCCATGCTGGAGAGCAGGCCTTTGGCGAGTGCCAGCCCGAAGAAGGCGGCGAAAAACCGCCAGCCGTCGGAGGCGATCCGAGCGTGAGCCGCTGGCAGGATACCCGACCAGTCGAGCCCCACCTCGCGGCCGAAGCCGATCTCGCCCCAGCCCGGCGGCACCGCGGCGGCGAGGGCTTCAGGCGACACCCGTGCCATCGCGATCAACCCCACGCCGATGCAGCCCGCCGTCATGACCACGAACTGCAGCACCTCCGTGAACACCACGCTGTACATGCCCCCTTTCACCACGTAGAGCGTGGTCAGGGCGGTAATCGCGAGGCCGTAGAGATTAGCGTTGGTGGCCGGATCGGCGGCCAGTTGCCAGGGGAGGAACGTGGCGGCGAACTTGCCGATCCCGATGAAGCCGTAGGCCAGGAACCCGACCACGTTGATCAGAGCGAAGAGCACGACTACCAGCTGCG
>JBBAVQ010000157.1:0-7623 GCA_040397625.1 Pirellulales bacterium
CGGCCAGCAGGCTTGTACGAGTGTGCACGAGTCGGCTTCCACGCGGTGGGAAGAACGCGAACCTGCCGGTTGTGCCGCTGCTGCGGGTAGCGGCGGGCCATTCCCGGCCCCGCCACCCCCGGGCCGGCGCCGGGAAACCGGGTGTATGCTTGAGCGGATCGGTCTGCCGGCAAAGTTTGGCCAGGCCGCTTCTCTTTCCTGTTCCGCAGGGTCGCCTGTTCGATCGGAGCAGCGCCCGTCTCGCCTCATCCCGAGTTCGATGTCCGACAACCGCGAGTTCATCGAGGAGTTTCTGGTCGAGTCGAGTGAGAACCTCGACCAACTCGACAAGGACCTGCTCGCGCTGGAGGCCGATCCGGCCGACCCGCAGCGGCTTGCGAGCGTGTTTCGTACGGTTCACACGATCAAGGGCAACAGCGGCTTCTTCGGCTTTTCCAAGCTCGGAGCCCTCGCCCACAGCGGCGAGCACCTGCTCGGCAAGCTTCGCGACGGCAAGCTGAGGCTCGATGATCGCGTGGCGGGCACGCTGTACTCGATGGTCGATGCCGTCCGCACGATCCTCCAGTCGATCGAAACCGCGGGCAACGAGGGCGACCACGACTACCGCGAGCTCTCGCGGACGCTCGCGGCGGTCGCGGAGCAGTCGCAGGCGGCCGTCCAAGTCGCTGCGGCACCATCACCCCCGGCCATTCCCTCCACGCCGCCATCTTCCGAGCCGGTCGCTGTGGATCCGCCGGCGTCAGAGCCGTTCGCGGCGGCCGCGGCCGAGCTGGTGGAGCCTTCGCCGCCCCCCGTGGCGCCACCCCCCGTATCGCCGCCGCCGGCTCCGATCCAGGCTGCTGCCACGGCGTTCGCGTCATCTGGCAGCGCCGCCCCCACTTCGCCTGCGGCATCTCCGCCGGCGACCGTCTCCGCCACGGAGACGACCGTCCGCGTCGATGTGGAATTGCTCGCCTCGATCCTCGACCTGGTGGGCGAACTGGTGCTGGCCCGCAACCAGCTGCGGAGCGTCGACAGCGACGACCCGGCCGTGCAGGCCTGCGCCCAGCGGATCAACGCGGTCACCAACGCCCTGCAAGAGACCGCCGTCAAGACGCGGCTGCAGCCCGTCGAGCATGTCTTCAACCGGTTTCCCCGGACCGTCCGCGACCTCGCGGTGTCGTGCGGCAAAGAGGTGCAGCTGGTCATCGACGGCGCCGACACCGAACTCGACCGCTCGCTGATCGAGAGCATCCGCGACCCGCTGACGCACCTGATCCGCAACGCCGTCGATCACGGCATCGAGCCACCCGACGTGCGTGCCGCCACCGGCAAGCCGCGGGCGGGCCGCTTGTCGCTGCGGGCCTTCAATGAGAGCGGCCGCGTCACGATCGAGGTGTCTGACGACGGCGGCGGCATCGCCTTCGAGAAGGTCCGGGAGAAGGCGATCGCCCGCGGCCTCGTGTCGGCCGCCGAGGCGGCGGCCCTGTCGCCCGAGCGGGTTCTGCAGTTCATCTTCGAGCCCGGCTTCTCGACCGCCGCCCAAGTGACGAGCGTCTCGGGTCGCGGGGTCGGCATGGACGTCGTCCGCACCAACATCGAGGCGATCGGCGGCACGATCGACATCCAGAGCGTGCCCGGCATGGGCACCACCGTTCGCGTGCACGTGCCGCTGACGCTCGCGATCATGCCGGCGCTCGTGGTCCGGTGCGGCAGCGAGCGGTTCGCCATCCCGCAGTCGGCGGTCGGCGAGCTCGTGCCGGTTTCCCGCGACCGCAGCGGTCCGCGCATCGAAGGCCTGGCCGACGCGCCCGTGATGCGGGTTCGCGGCAGGCTCGTGCCGATTCTGTTTCTCGACCAGTTTCTCGGCATCCGCGAGACGACTGCCTGCCGCGAGGAAGGAACCGTGGTGCTCGTCCGCGTTGACGATCATGAGTTCGGGCTCGTCGTCGATGGCATGCAGTCGGCCGCTGACCAGTTTCGCTGCCGCGACCTGCTCGACGCCGCCAGCCTCTCGACCATCGTGGTCAAGCCGATCGGCGGACTGCTCGCGGGCCTCGGGCTCTATTCGGGGGCGACTGTCCTCGGCGACGGCGGCGTGGTGCTGATCCTCGATCTCCGCGGTCTGCAGCGCATCGCCCGGCTTCCGCCCGTCGCCCGTGAGCCCGAAGCAGCCCTGGTGCCGTCGGCGGAGATCGCCGACCGGTATCTTGTCTGCGGCACGCCTGCGGGGCGGCGCGTGGCCGTACCGTTGGCCGACGTGGTGCGGCTCGAGCAGTATGCCCGTGACAAGGTGCAGGTCGTCGCCGACCGCGCCGTCGTGCGTCGGGGCGAAGGGTTCACGCCGCTCGCCGACGTTGACGAGGTCTTGGGGCGGCCGCCCGGGGTGACGCCACAGACGCTCAACGTGGTCGTCATCGAGGGTGGCGACGGCGGCGTGGGCCTCGCCGTCGGGACGATTCTCGATGTGCTCGCCGCCGAGTCGCCGATGCAGCCGGCGGTTGCGGCCGGCATTACTGGAATTCTGTCACTCGGTGGGATCGCGACCGAAGTGGTCGACCTCCGCGCGGCGCGGCGGCATGTGGCGATCGAGGCCTGAGATGAGCGACTCCCGCATCCACCACTGCTGCACGTTCCGCGTCGGCGAGGCCTGCTTCGCGCTGCCTGCCGACGGCGTCGTCGAGGTGCTTCGCGGCGGCGGCCTGGCCCGCGTGCCACTCGCGCCGGAGGGCGTGCTCGGGCTGCTGCACCTGCGGGGCCGGATCGTGCCGGTCGTCGATCCGGCGGCGCAGCTCGGCGTTTGCCGCGTCGCCCCGCAGGGGGCGACGCACCTGGTGATCGCCCTCCAGGACGACTGGTACGGCCTCGTGATCGACGAGATGCTCGACATGGTCGAGATCTCGTCCGACCGTATCGAGCAGGCCGCCACGCCCGCCACCGAGCCCAGCGGCGACGCCCTGATCGGGGTTTTCGCCGCCCCTGACCGGCTCGTGCATCTGCTCGATCCCCAGCGCATGATTCATTCACTCACGCGGCTCCGGCCGCAGGCACCCGAGAGACAGGGAGTTTCCCATGGCAGACCGTGATCGCGCCGCCGTCGGCGGCTGGCGTTCGTTTCTCACCAATCCCCTCCTGCTCGCCCTGCTCGGCGTGTCGTTGATCCCCATGGTCTTCATGGGGCTGATGAACTACCGCACGTCGTCGGCGGCCCTGCGGGAGCAGGCCTTCAAGCAGCTCGACACCGTCAATGCGGTCACGGCGAAGGCGGTGGAGCGGTATTTCTCGACCCTGCGGCAGGAACTCTCCGTCTTGGCCGAGGGGCGGATCTGCGTGGAGTCGCTGCAGAAGTTCACCGCAGGCATGGCATCCCTGCGGAGCGACGACAGGATCGACGACCAGGCACTCGCCGCCGCCCGCCGCGACCTCGAGGCCTTCTACACCGGAGACTTCACCACCGAGTTTCGCCGACGATCGGGCGACTCGGTCGATCTCCGGCCGCTCTGCCAGGCGCTCGACGACGATTCAGCCTATGCGCAGTATCTCTACATCCGCACCAACCCGAATCCGATCGGCTCGAAGTTTCTGCTCGATGCCGCCGCCGACGGATCGCCGTATTCCGCGGCACACGCCGCCTACCATCCGTTCTTTCGCGGGCTCTGCGAGAAGTATGGCGTGGCCGACGTGTTCTTGATCGACGCGGCGACGGGCAAGGTGGTCTATACCGCTGCCAAGGAAACCGACTTGGGCACGACGCTGCGGGAGGGTCCGCTCGCCTCCTCGAGCCTGGGCCTCGCCTTCCAGCAGGCGGTGGCGGCCGGCCGCCGCGATGCCGTCGCCTTCGGGCTCTTCCAGCGGTACATCCCGTCGTGCAACGAGCCGGCGAGCTTCATGGCGGCGCCCGTGTTCGACGGCCGGACGCTCGTGGGCGTCGTGGCCTTCCAGGTGCCGATCGACAAGGCCAATGCGATCATCGGCGAGACCACCGGCATGGGGCAGTCCGGCGAGACCTACGCGGTCGGACCCGACCGGCTGTTCCGCAGCGATTCCCGGTTCACCAAGGAGCTCGGGGCGAAGACCACGATCATCAATCCGGAGTTCAAGGTGGACACCGCCGCGGTTCGCGTGGCGCTCGACGAGGGCAAGGCCGGGACGGCGGAGGCGGCCGACTACCGCGGCGTGCCGTCGCTGGTGTCGTGGCGGCCAGTCACGATCCATCGCGATGCCACCGGCGGCCGGGACGACGTCCGCTGGGCGCTGATCTCCGAGATCGACACCGCCGAGGTCTTCCAGCCGGTCTCGCGGCTCTTCAAGCTCGGCTTGACGGTGTTCGGGCTCACCTCGGCAGCCGTGCTCGGTGTCTCGACCATGATCGCCCGCCGGCTGACCCGCGAATCCAAGCGGCAGGCTGCGCTCGTGGGCGGCATCGTCGACAACACGCACGCGCTGGCGAGTTCCTCGGAGGAGCTCACGAGTGTCAGCCAGCAGATGAGCGCCGCCGCGGAGCAGACGACCGCCCAGGCCAACCTCGTGTCGGCCGCGGCCGAGCAGGTGAGCGGCAACACCCGGATTGTTGCCGGCTCGATCGACGACCTGGTGGCGAGCATCCATGAGATTGCCAAGAACGCGCAGGACGCCGCCACCACGGCCCGCAAGGCGGTGGAGTTGGCGTCGGCCACCTCGGGCACCATGTCGGCCCTGGGTCGCTCGAGCCAGGAGATCGGCGCGGTGATCAAGGTGATCACGTCGATTGCGGAGCAGACGAACCTGCTGGCCCTCAACGCCACGATCGAGGCCGCGCGGGCCGGCGAGGCGGGCAAGGGCTTTGCGGTGGTGGCGAGCGAGGTCAAGGAACTCGCCCGCGACACGGCCAAGGCCACGGAAGAGATTGGCAGCCGGATTGAGTCGATGCAGGATGACACGCAGCGGGCCGTTGAGGCGATCGCCAAGATCGGCGAGGTGATCGAGCAGATCGACAGCCTACAAACGAAGATCGCCGCGGCGGTCGAGGAGCAGTCGGTGACGACGAGCGAGATCGGCCGTAACATATCTGAGGCGACCACCGGCACGTCCGAGATCGCGGAGAACATCGTGCAGGTGGCCCAGGCCGCGCAGAGCACCGCGGAGGGCGCTTCGAACACGCAGGTCTCGTCGCAGGAACTGTCGCGGATGGCGCAGGCCCTGCAGCGGCTGGTCGAGGAATACAAGAAGAACTGATCGCCGACCGCGACCGGCCCAGCGGCCGGCCGGGACAGGGAGGATCCCGCCGTGCGTGCTCTCGTCGTCGATGATTCCAAGCCGAGTCGGAGCATCGTCGCGCGGGCGCTCACCGACCTGCGGTTCGAATGCTCGGAGGCTAGCAACGGCCAGGAGGCACTGGCCGCCCTGGCGGCGTCGGCTCGGCCCGATCTGATCACCGTCAACTGGCACATGCCGGTGATGGACGGCATCGAACTGGTCCGGCGGCTCCGCCGCGAGCCGGCGTATCGGAAGCTCCCGATCCTGATGATCTCGACGGAGCACGAGCAGGAGCGGATCGCGCTGGCGCGGCAGGCGGGAATCGACGACTATCTCGCCAAGCCGTTCACGGCCGTGGCGCTTGCTCGCAAGCTCGTCGATCTCGGCGTGGTCGCGGCGCCGGCGCAGACGGAGGGCCGGGATCCGATCGGCGTGTTGATCTGCGACGACTCGGCAACCATCCGGGGCATTCTCTCGGCCACGTTCAACGCCGATCCGGAGCTGAAGATCGTGGGCACGGCCGTGAACGGTGAGGCCTGCCTGGCGGCGATCCCCTCGGCGCGACCTGATCTCGTGCTGCTCGACGTCGAGATGCCGGTGATGGACGGGATCACCACGCTCCGTGAGATTCGCCGCCGGTTCGGCAAACTGCCCGTCGTGATGTTTTCGAGCCTCACCGAGCGCGGCGCGAAGGCCACGGTCGATGCGCTCCTGGCGGGCGCCAACGACTACGTCGCCAAGCCTGCCGGCCTCGACGCGGCCGAGGTGGCGGCGCGGATCCGCACTGATGTGATCGGCCGGATCAAGTCGCTGATCCCCCGGCGGGCGGCCGCCGCCGGCGTTCGATCCGGCGCGCGGGTCGCCGAGGCGCCGCGGCCAGTCCGTCAGGAGCGGATTCGCGGCGTCGTGATCGCGGTGTCCACCGGCGGCCCGACCGCACTCGCCGAGGTGCTGCCCGCGTTCGTCCCCGACGCCCGCGTGCCGATCCTCGTCGTCCAGCACATGCCCGCCGCCTTCACCGCACACCTTGCCGAACGCCTGGCGAAGACGGGGGGCCTGACGGTGCGCGAGGCGGCCGACGGCGACCTTGCTAAGCCCGGTGAGGTGCTGCTCGCACCCGGGGGACGGCATCTCGAACTCGTCAGCGACACGCCGCAGCCTCGGGTCCGGCTCACCGACGACCCGCCGGAGAACTCCTGCCGCCCTGCCGCCGACGTGCTGTTTCGCTCGGCGGTTCGGCTCTGGGGTGGCGGCACCCTGGGCGTAGTCCTGACCGGTATGGGGAAGGATGGCCTCGCCGGCAGTCGCGAGATCGTGGCCGCAGGTGGGAGTGTGATCGCCCAAGACGAGTTTTCGAGCGTCGTCTGGGGTATGCCCGGCGAAGTCGTGCGGGCGGGGCTGGCCGATGCAGTCCTGCCACTCTCGCAGGTCGGCGTCGAGGTGGCCCTTCGGCTCAAGAGGCGCGGCGGCTGACGCCGCGCGAAACCTCGATGAAGGTCGCCGACCCCCAGTTCGACTATCTCTGCGGTCTGCTGCGCCGACGGACGGGCGTGTGCATCGACCAGACGAAGCAATACCTCGTCGTCGCCCGGCTGATGCCGATCGTCAGGCAGCGGAAGATCCCGAGCCTCGAGACGCTCATTGACCGGGTGCGGCAGGGCCTCGACCCATCGCTGGAGAAGGACGTGCTCTGCGCGATGATGACGCACGAGACGTCATTCTTTCGTGACCGGAAGCCGTTCGACTCGCTGCGCGAGGTAATCGCGGAGCTCGTGCAGCGGCGGGCGGCGGAGCGGCAGCTCACGCTCTGGTCGGCCGCCTGCTCGACCGGTCAGGAGCCGTTCAGCATCGCCATGGTGCTGCTCGAGCACTTTCGCGACCTGGTGGCGACCTGGCGAGTCCGGGTCATCGCCACCGACTTCTCGGAGCCGGTCCTGGACAAGGCCCGCGAGGGCGTCTACAGCGACCTGGAGATCAACCGCGGCCTGTCTCCAGCCCAGCTCAAGAAGTACTTCCGGCCGCTTCAGGGCCGGCACAGCATCGTGCAGGAGTGTCGCCACCTCGTCGAGTTTCGTTCGATGAATCTCAACGGCACCTGGCCGATGATGCCGATGGCCGACGTCGTTTTTCTTCGCAACGTGATGCTCTACTTCGATGTGCCCACGCGTTCGGCGCTCGTGGGCCGCGTTCGTCGCGTGCTCCGCCCGGACGGCGCCCTCTTCCTCGGCGGCGCCGAGACGATGATCGGAATCGACGACGGCTGGGACCGCGTCGTCCACGGCGGCTGCAGCCACTACCGTCCAAAGCCACGCCGTTGACGTGCGCCGTTGGGGGCGCTCACCGGAGTGATGTCGTCAGGAAGCCCAATCGCGTGAGCGATGGGGGCCTTTGCGTGGTGCGCCGCTCGGG
>JBBAVQ010000158.1:0-7272 GCA_040397625.1 Pirellulales bacterium
CGGATCAAGGCGATCGACGGCCGGCTGTTTCCGTTCGGCTTCCTGCGGCTGCTCTGGAACAAGAAGGCCATCAAGCGGCTGCGGGCGATCAGCACGAACGTGGTGCCTGAGTATCAGGCCTGGGGCATCGGACTGGTGTTGATGAGCGGGCTCTACGAGCGGTTCATCAAGTGGGGCCTGGAGGAGGTGGAGTTCTCCTGGGTGCTGGAGAGCAACTACCTCTCGCGACGCACGCTCGAGCGGGGCGGGGCGATCGTCACGAAGAAGTACCGCATGTATCAGGACGACCCGCCGCAGGCGTGAATGTGTTCGCCACGCTGCTCGGGGCTTTCCCACGTAGGTGCAGGTTGTCAACCTGCACAAGGATCTCGCGACTGCTCGGGGCTGCCCGTGCCATCTCGCTGGACGTTCGCTGCGGGGCATCCTGCCCTTCGCTCACTCGAAGGAAACCGCGCTTCGCCCTCCAGGCTCCGCTCGGTTTCCTACGCCGCTCGATTGGCACGGGCAGCCCCTCGCCTCGAACGCTGCGCCGAGGCAATCAGGAAGCCCCGAGCGCCAGCGAGGGGATGCGGGCCTGAAGCATCATCAGGTCGCGAACTGATCCAGCGCGGCGGTCGATCGACGCCCGCGCGCTCAGCGCCGCCAGCCGCGGGAACTGGTGCGGACGGTGCCGCCGCCGATCATGCCGCCCGCGACGCCGGCGGTGCCCACGCTGCCCCCGCGGGAATATCGCGGTGTCGGCGAGTTGTAGTACGGCCAGACCCGTTTGCCCTGCCGCTGGGCCCGTTCCCACTGCATCGCCCCGTAGTTGATACCCGAGAGGTTGAAGCTCGAGTAGGGATTCCGCGGGCTGCGGGCGGATGCGCAGCGTCCTCCGGCGGCGACCACGGCGACGGCAAGGAGCGGCACGGCGAGCGAACGAGCGAGGCGCATGGGGTGTGTTCCTGGAAGGCTGATCCGGTGGTTCTACGCATCCGTGGGGCTGGCGGTTCGCGCCGCGGCGGCGAGGTCGCCGATCGCACCGGCCAGCGGTCGTTCGGCCGCGATGAAGAGGTATTCGGTGTTTCGCAGATGGCTCACCGTCCCCACCCGCGCTCCCTGCGGGTTGTGGATGCCGATCTGGGCGCCCACGTAGCGGCGGTAGTCGGTGGCGAGCGTCGCCACGTGAGCCCGGCCGCCACACAGCCCCGCCAGCATCGCCTCGAGCCGTTCGCGGGCGAGCCAGCCCTCGTTGCTGAACGACACGACCACCACCGGGGCCCGGATGGCGGCGAGGAGTTCCTGCATAGCCGAGTCGAATCGTGGCCGTGAGTTGAACACGCTCCGCCGCTCTCGGCAGTCGGCCCGCTTGCAGGCCACGCCGTAGACCTCGGGCTTGTCCCAGCGGACGAGCGACTCCCAGACGTGGTAGTTGCCCAGATACGAGTGTTGGTTGTATGGCGGATCGACGTAGGCGACGTCGGCGGGCGTGCGGCGGGCAGCGTCGAGGGCATCGAGGCAGAGGGCCGCGCCGCGTCCTGCCTCCGGCCGCGGCAGGACGTCGGGCATGCGCAGTTCCAGGTCGTTGAAGGCCCGCGGCGCCCATTTTTTGAGGTAGGCCATCTGCACGCCGGTCGTGGAATCGACCCGATCGGCCGCCTCCATCAGCGATACGAGCAGCACCGCCTCGAGATCGGGCCGCAGCCCCTTGGCGGCGATCGCCTCGCGGATCGCGTCGATGCGGGCACCGTTCTTCGGCTGGAAGAACAGCGACTGCTCGCAAAAGGTCTCGGTGAAATAGCCGGGCGTTCCAGGCAGCCGATTGAACTCGTCGATCAGGCGGAGGGCGTCGTGTTCGACATCATCGAGGTCGGCTTCGACGTAGCAGCGTGCCAGGGTGTGGGCGTAGGCGTTGTGGTCGTTGGCGACGACGCGAAAGCCACGCCGTTTGAGGGCGTGGCCCACCCTCGACGTGCCGCTGAACAGGTCGAGCACGCTCGGCCCCGGAGCGCTCCGCCCGATGGCGTCGCCGATCAGGTCGAGCAGCAGCCGCTTGGAACCGAGGTATTTGATCACGGTCAACTCGCTGTCCGGGTTCCTGCCGGGAGTATCCGGTAGTTGCCACTGTCAGCCGGAGTTCGGGCCTGCCCAGCCCCATCGCCGGACGTTCGCTGCGGGCATCCTACCCTCCGCTCTCTCGATGCCGGCTTCAGGGCACGGGTACCGTCTCTCGCGCCTCGCCGACCCCATCAGAAAGCCCCGAGCGGGAGCGAGGGGTTCAGGAATGACAAACCACCACGCCTGCTCCCGACACCAACCGCCATCCCCTCGCTCGCGCTCGGGGCTTCCTGGCGGATGGGCCACGGTCGCCGTCTCCACCCATGAAAACGCCCAGAGCACCAAAGCCCAGAATAGCAGGCTGCCCGGCTGCCCTGATGTTGGACTCGCACACAACGTTTTACTGGTGGCTCTGTCCGGGCCGCTTGGGGCGATAGCCGACGCTCTTCCGCTGGCGGCCCTGTTTTTTGGTCGGCTTGCCCGTGGCGGGGCCGCCTCTCTCGCGGCCCGTGGCGGGGCCGCCACTCTCGCGGCCCGTGGCGGGGCCGCCTCTCTCGCGGCCCGTGGCGGGGCCGCCTCTCAGGTGGTCGCCGGAGGTTCGTTCTGTGAAGGCCCGCGTCGCCTCGCTCCGCTTGCGGTCGAGCGCCTCCTTCGGGGGTCGTGCTGGGATCAGGCAGTCGCAGCCACTTCCGATCAGGTCGTGGCGGCCGGCCTGTTCGAGCGCCCGCCGGACCTCGAAGTAGTTCTCCGGCTTGAAGAACTGCAGGAGCGCCCGCTGCGTCCGCCGGTCGCGGAGACCCTTCGTGATCGTGACCGGCTCCCGCGTCATCGGGTCGAGCCCCGTGTGGTACATGCAGGCCGCGATGTCGAACGGGCTGGGGATGAAGTCCTGCACCTGGTCGGGCTTGTAGCCGTTGCGCTTGAGGAACACCGCCAGGTCGATCATCTGCTCGATCCCGCTCCCGGGGTGGCTGGCGATGAAGTACGGGACGGTGTATTGCTTCTTGCCGACGCGGCGGCTTGCTTGCTTGAAGGCCTTGTCGAACTCGACGTAGTCGTCGGCCGAGGGCTTCTTCATGAGGTTCAGCACCTCGGGGTCGGTGTGCTCCGGGGCCACCTTGAGGTGGCCGCCGACGTGGTGCGCGGCGAGTTCCTCGAGGTACTCCGGGTCGCGGCGGGCAAGGTCCATCCGCACTCCGCTGGCCACGAGCACCCGCTTCACGCCTTCGACCGTGCGGGCCTCCCGCATCAGCTCCTTGAGCGGCCCGTGGTTTGTGCCGAGGAGTTTGCAGACCGTGGGATGCACGCACGAGAGGCGGCGGCACTTCGCCTCCACCTCGGGCCGCGTACACCGCATTTGATACATGTTGGCCGTCGGGCCGCCGATGTCGGAGACCGTTCCCTTGAATCCAGGCTGGGCGGCGAGGAGCTTGATCTCGGTGATCACCGATTCCTGCGAACGGCTCTGGATGATCCGCCCTTCGTGGGCCGTGATCGAGCAGAAGGTGCAGCCGCCGAAGCAGCCTCGCATGATCTGCACGCTGTGTTCCACGACCTCGAAGGCCGGGATCCGCGCCGCGCCGTAGACGGGGTGCGGCCTCCGCGTGAAGGGGAGGCTGTAGACCTGATCCATCTCCGGCTGCTCGAGGGGCAGCGCGGGCGGATTGACCACCACCGTCTCCCGGCCGTGCCGCTGCACGAGCCGACGGGCGTTGTGCGGATTCGTCTCCAGGTGCGAGATCCGCGTCATCTCGCAGAAGGCGAGTTTATCGCTCGCGACGGCCTCGTAGGTCGGCAGTTCGAGCGTGTCGGGGCCGGCCGGCGGCGGCTCGCTCGCGCCGAGCCGGTAGGCCACGCCGCGGATGCCGCGAAGATCCTTCACGGTTTTCCCGGCGTCGAGACCGCGGGCCACCTCCAGCACCGTCCGCTCGCCCATGCCGAAGACCACCAGGTCGGCCTTCGAGTCGAGGATGATGGAGCGGCGCACCGTGTCGCTCCAGTAGTCGTAATGGGCGATTCGCCGCAGGCTGGCCTCGACGCCGCCGGCCACGACGGGCACTCCGGGAAACGCCTCCCTCGACCGCTGGCAGTAGGCGAGCGTCGCCCGGTCGGGCCGGCGGCCAATCTCGCCGTTCGGCGAGTAGGCGTCGTCGTTTCGCACCTTCCGGTTCGCCGTGTAGTGATTGATCATCGAGTCCATGTTGCCGGCCGAGATGCCGAAGAAGAGCCGCGGGCGGCCGAACTGCCGCCAGGCCTCGCAGGTGCTCCAGTCGGGCTGGGCGAGCACCGCCACGCGGAAGCCGGCGGCCTCCAGCAGTCGTCCGATCAAGCCGTTGGCAAAGCTCGGATGGTCGACGTAGGCATCACCGCTGACGAGGACCACGTCAACGGTGTCCCAGCCGCGCGCCGCCATCTCGGCCCGCGACGCGGGGAGCGGCGGGCAGGGGCGCGGCGGCGGCGTGATCGGGAGCGTCATGGGAGGTGCGGGCGGAGCCGACAATCCTACACCCGCGGCCGATGCCGTCCGGCGGCTGTTATATTCGGCACGATCCGGAGGGTTCATGGCTGGCCGACCGACCACGTGGCTGATCCGCCCGCTTGCAACGGCACTCGCGGCGGCCTGCATCGGCGGTGCGCCTGCCGGAGCGGCTCCCGACGTGGATGCCTGGGTCGGGCAGCTGGCAGCAGACCAGTTTGCCCGGCGCGAGTTCGCCGCCCGGTCGCTCGTGGACGTGGGCAAGGCCGCGACCGGACCGCTGGAGCGGGCGATCCGTGGCGGCGACCTTGAGGTGGCCAGCCGCGGCATCGAGGTGCTGCGACAGATGCTCGACGCCGCCGACAGAGACACGGTCGTGGCTGCCGAGGCGAGCCTGGAGCGGCTCGCCGCGGACGGCGACGGCGCGGTGCGACGACTTGCTGCCGCTGCGACGGAGTTTCACCGGCTTGGCCGCGCTGCCACGGCCCGGGAACGGCTCGAGTCGCTCGGTGCGGTCTTTCGCGAGCGTCCTCCCGTCGAGGGCCGTGGCCTCGAAGTTGAGTTCCATGCGGCTTGGCGGGGCGTGCCGGCCGACATTCGTCTGGTCGGTGACCTGCAGCGGCTGGCGGCCGTGAGCATGCACGGCGTGCCGGTCGATGCCGACACGCTTGCCGTGCTCGGGAGCCTTCGGGGCGTCCAGCGGATCGACTTGTTTGGGACGGGGGCCGGGCCGGCCGAGGCCAGGCTGCTGGCCGAGCGTCTACCCGACGCGCGGATTGACGTCCGCCGCGGAGGTAGGCTCGGGGTGAGTTCCACCGCGTTCGGCGGGCGGTGCGAAATCCGCACCGTGGAACCCGGCTCTGCTGCCGATCAGGCGGGCCTGCGGAGCGGTGATGTGGTGGTGTCGATCGACGGCATCGACGTCACGAGCTTCGACGAACTGACGATGCGGCTCGGGGACCGCGCGCCGGGCGACGTGGTGCGGCTCGATGTCGCTCGTCGCGATGGCACGGCGGACGGTGAGCCTGAGCGGATCGAGTGCCTGGTGCGGCTCGACGCGTGGTGAGCGGCCCCGGGCCGCGCATGGAGGAAGAACATGGCTGAGACGAAGCGGGATGGCGAGGTGGTCGATGTCCGCTGGCACGAGCACGCCGTGAGCCGCGCCGACCGCGAGTCGGCGGCGGGCCATCAGGGCTGTGTGCTCTGGTTCACGGGCCTGTCCGGCTGCGGCAAGAGCACGCTGGCCAACGCCGTGGATCGCGGGCTCCACGCCCGGGGCTGCCGGACGTTCGTGCTCGACGGCGACAACGTCCGCCACGGCCTCAGCGCCGCGCCGGCGATGCTCGAGGAGCGGCACGGGAAGGAGTTTGCCACGCGATTCGGGCTGGGCTTCGGCGCCGCTGACCGCGAGGAGAACATCCGGCGGATCGGCTCCGTTGCCGACCTCTTCGCCCAGGCCGGCATCATCGCCCTGACCGCCTTCATCAGCCCCTACCGTCGCGACCGCGACGCCGTCCGGCGGCTGCTCGCGCCCGGCGATTTCGTGGAGATCTACGTGAAGGCTCCGCTCGAGGTCTGCGAGGGCCGCGACCCCAAGGGGCTCTACAAGAAGGCCCGCGCCGGCGAGATCAAGGGCTTCACCGGGATCGACGATCCCTACGAGGAGCCCCTGACCCCGGAACTGGTCGTCGACTCGGCGGCGAAGCGGCCCGACGAACTGGCCGCCGAGGTGATCGCCTGGCTGGAGCGGAACGGAAAGATTTCGCGACGGTGATCACCGCGACGGCCGCGGGCCAATCAGTTCGACGAGATTGCCGTCGGGGTCGCGAACGCATGTCAGGTGCATCCCCTTGGCGAGATGATCGGGCAGGGCAATCGGCGACTTCGCGAGCGGCTTCACGCCCAACTTCGCGAGCCTGGCGAGCGCCGCGTCGGTGTCGGCGACCATGATCGTCAGGTAGCGGAAGCCGGTGTGCGAGTGGACGAACTCGTTGTCGCCCTGCCGGGGGACCGTGTCGGCCACCTGCATGAGCTTGAGCTTGGTCGCGGCATCCCCCTCGCCGAGCACGAACACGCGGATGGTGAGCGGCTTCGTGTCGGTGAGGCCGGCGTCGGCGGCGAGCGGCCCGTCAACCGAGAAGCCCGGCAGTTCGCGGAATCCAATCCCGTCGGTGTAGAAGCGGGCCGACGTGTCGAGGTCGGTAACGACGCAGCCGAGGTCGATCGTGGTGCGGGGAAACGCGGTGGGATCGGCGGCGAGGCAGGGCAGGGCGGAGCAGGCGACCAGGGCGGCGAGCACGAGGCGATTCATCGGTGGGACTCCCGGAGGTGCGTGACGGATGCGGATGATAGCAGTGGATGCCGGCGGAGTGGTTCGCGGGGTCAAACGGGTAGAGGCAGCCGGCGGTGGCATGCTCTTCGCCGGCGGCATGTGCGAGTACGCTTCCCAAACGGCACGGAGCAGCCGCAGCGGGGCGCACATGTCACCGGCTCATGCGCGTGCCCCCGACCGACTGCCTCCTCTCAGGCCGCGGTCGTAGCACAGGTTTTCAACCTGTGCCGGTAGCGGGCGCCACAGGTTGAAAACCTGTGCTCCAGATGAGGGCATGAGGAATCGAAGCGTCACGCCGCTGCCCGCCCGGAAGGCGGGCCACTGGCCCCAAGGCTGCACGGGCCATGGATGGCCGTGCAGCCGTGAGACGGACTGCCCGCCCGGAAGGCGGGCCACTGGCCCCAAGGCTGCACGGGCCATGGATGGC